>JAYTGY010000402.1:0-3378 GCA_043733065.1 Ferruginibacter sp. | reverse complement strand
TTCCAATTCATGGTCTTGCTTTTCTGTATTGTACAAGTTTGTAAATGCAGATTGTTTAAAAAGTATCGGCGACAAATCAAGTTTACTATATTTCCAATGTTCAATATTTTCTTTTTGTACCAAACAATCTACCTGCCCTACCATGTCATTTATGGTTTTAAAACCAAGCTCCGCCATTATTTCACGCAGTTCTTCTGTTAAAAATTTAAAGAAATTTACCACATGGTCTGCATCGCCAGTATAACGTTTTCTGAGTTCGGGGTCTTGTGTAGCAATACCAACTGGGCAAGTATTCAAATGGCATTTGCGCATCATAATACAACCTTCTACTACGAGTGCGGCTGTGGCCACGCCCCATTCTTCAGCACCGAGCAATGTTGCAATGGCAATATCTCTACCTGTTTTCATTTGTCCATCGGCTTGTAAAACCACACGACTACGCAGTTTATTTTTTACAAGCGTTTGGTTGGCTTCTGCCAAACCAAGCTCCCAAGGCAAGCCCGCATGTTTAATAGAACTTATGGGCGATGCACCTGTACCACCATCATGCCCAGCAATTAAAATAACATCTGCTTTTGCTTTTGCTACACCAGCTGCAATGGTACCTACGCCCGCTTTGCTTACGAGTTTTACATTTATGCGTGCCGCACGGTTCGCATTTTTTAAATCGAAAATAAGTTGAGCTAAATCTTCAATAGAATAAATATCATGATGCGGTGGTGGTGAAATTAATCCCACACCAGGCGTAGCGTGCCTCACTTTTCCAATCCAATCATCTACTTTATATCCTGGTAATTGCCCGCCCTCACCTGGCTTTGCACCTTGCGCCATTTTTATTTGTAACTCGTCTGCTTCTGTTAAATACAAACTCGTTACACCAAAGCGTGCCGATGCAATTTGTTTAATAGACGAGCGCATATTATCTCCATTCGGTAATGTTGAGTAACGCCTTTCATCTTCTCCACCCTCGCCAGTATTGCTTTTACCACCAAGCTTGTTCATGGCAATAGCTAGTGTGGTATGCGCTTCCCAGCTAATGCTACCAAAACTCATGGCACCAGTTGCAAAACGTTTGTAAATATTTTCTGCAGGTTCTACTTCATTTATAGAAATAGCAGCACGTGTATTTTTAAAATTAAATAAACTTCTTAATGTTGCTGCCCTTTCGCTTTGGTCGTTTACTGCTTTAGAATATTTTTTGAATGTATTGTAATCATTCATTCTTGTAGCATATTGCAAGAGATGAATGGTGGTTGGGTTAAACAAATGAAATTCGCCTTTGCGTTTCCATTGATACACACCGCCAACAGGAAGCCTATCAGTAGGCATTGTTTTTTTACTAAACGCTACATAATGTTTTGCCAATGCTTCTTTTGCTAGGCCATCAAGCGTTATACCTTCTATGCGACTAACAGCACCAGTAAAATAATGATCTACTACATTTTTATCGAGCCCGAGAATTTCAAAAATTTGTGCGCCTTGGTAAGACTGTAAAGTAGAAATACCCATTTTAGAAAATACTTTTAGCAAACCATCGCACACCGCTTTGATATAATTTTTTCGTAAATCTTCCCACGCTAAATCTGTTTGCAAAGCACCATTGGTTTTCATATTTCTAATAGATGCCATAGCTAAATAAGGATTGATAGCCGTAGCACCAAAACCAATTAAACAAGCAAAGTGATGCACTTCCCACACATCGCCAGCTTCTACCACAATGCCCACTTGCCCACGCAAACCTTTTTCTATCAAATGATGATGCACGGCTGATGTAGCAAGCAATGTAGGAATGGCGGCATGGTCGCTATCAACTGCTCTATCACTTAATATTAATACTTCAAAACCATCATGCACGGCATCTTCTGCATAGCGGCACAATCTTTCTAAACCAAGTTTTAATGAGCCTTCTTTTCCATCGGCACGAAAATACAATTGTAATGTTTTGCTTTGAAATTTACCAGTGTCAATGCTTCTTAATTTTTCTAATTCTTTGCTGGTAAGTATTGGATGTTTCAATGCAACGGTATGGCAATCCTCTGGTCTCTCTTCCAACAAATCGCCATTATTGCCTACAAAAGAAACCAAACTCATCACCAATCTTTCTCTTATAGGATCAATAGGCGGATTGGTAACTTGTGCAAATAATTGTTTGAAATACGAACTGATGTGTTGCGGAATATCGCTCAATATTGCTATGGGCGTATCTGTTCCCATAGAGCCAATTGGTTCTTTAGCATCAAGCGCCATAGGTTTTAAAATCGTATCAATATCTTCAGTAGAATATCCAAATGCTTTTTGGTATTTTAAAATAGATGCATCTGTTAAATGCGTAAATGCCACTCGTGGTTCTTCAATTTCTTCTAAACGAATTTTGTACTGGTTTAAATATTTATCATACGGTTTTTGGCTGCAGATATTTTGTTTCAATTCTTCATCGCTAATAATTCTGCCTTGCTCTAAATCCACCACAAACATTTTCCCTGGCTGTAATCTGCCTTTTTCTTTTATCAACTTTGGGTCAATGGGCAATGCACCAGTTTCGCTTGCCATAATAACTCTATCATCGGTAGTTACACAATAACGAGATGGACGCAATCCATTTCTATCTAACGTAGCGCCAATTATTTTTCCATCGGTAAATGATATAGAAGCAGGGCCATCCCAAGGTTCCATAATGCTTGCATGAAATTCGTAAAATGCTTTTTTTATGGGATCCATATCCTCATTACCATCCCATGCTTCGGGTATAAGCATCATCATTACTTGCGGCAAACTTCTTCCACACAGCAACAATAGCTCAATCATATTATCTAAACATGCAGAGTCTGATTGTTGCCCCGAAATAATTGGCAATAACAAATCCATTTCTTCTTTACTAAAATAAGGTGTAGAAAATCGTTTCTCTACTGCCTTCAACCAATTTAGATTTCCTTGCAATGTATTTATTTCTCCATTGTGTGCTATGTATCTAAATGGCTGCGCCAATTTCCAACTCGGAAAAGTATTTGTAGCAAAACGAGAATGCACTAACCCAAAAGCACTTACTAGTTTTTTGTTGGATAAGTCTGGAAAATAATGTCGTACTTGTGTACTTGTTAATTGCCCTTTGTAAATAATTGTTTTGTAAGACAGCGATGCCATGTAAAAACCAATGCTGTCTTTTTTTATGGTATTGTTTATAGTGTGTGTAGCATAATTGCGCAGCACAAAAAGTTTTCTTTCAAAAGCATCCACATCTTTTACATGATCTGGACATGCAATAAAAACCTGTTCCATCTCTGGTTCTACACTTAATGCTGTTGGACCAATATTATCTGCATTCACAGGTACTTTTCTGTAACCAAGTATTTCTATATTTAATTTTTCTGCAGCTTTGTT
>JAYTGY010000401.1:0-5332 GCA_043733065.1 Ferruginibacter sp. | reverse complement strand
GGTGAAGTGTATTTGTAGGTATTCCATAAATTATTTGCAATTAAATTGCTATCGGATTTTCTATCGACTTTGAGTTTTCAAAGTATTCTTTTGAAGGTAAGCATTCAATTGCTCAAATGTCATTCCTTTTATTTCTTTTGAAATTTTGTCCTTAATCTCTCTGAACACTTTTACAGTATCAAATTCTTTTTCAGCTTTTGCTTTACTTTTCATAACCTACAATTTCTTTTGGTGAATGAATACTTAAATTTTGGAATCCCATTCTCAAATTTATGGAGTTATAACCACGAATTCTATAAACGTTTACTATGTGTTTAAAATTCCAACTTACTAAATATATCTACTTTACTTAACGTTGCTGTTGCAATATGAATACAATCATCCATACTACTTTCACCAACTACTTTTTCATTTACATAAGTCGCAGCAAGTTTCAATGCTTCTGGCGTTACAACTACTCTTTCTGTCCATGCCGGATCTAACTCGTTGAAAAATTTTTGTAGCTTTTCAGGAGCTGTTGAAAGTTCTGTTTGAGTTAGATTTGAGTAAACACAAATAATTTGACTCAATTTCACTTTTTCAAAAAGTAAAAGTGTTTCTTCTTCAAATTCTGCATCAAAAAGACCACCAAAAACGGATGTATCAAAATAAAATCTCTGAATCATTTTTCAAAAGTACAAATTTTGTACGTAATGCAAATATTGACTTAGCATTAAGCTAGATTCTCCACCTTCTTTTGTGACTCAAGAAAAGTTTGCTTCAATCTTCGTTATTTCATTGTTATCATTACTCTTGTTGCGCTGTAGGAAATTTAGTAATGTCCATATAGAAAACTTCCCAGGTATGTCCATCAAAATCTTCTAATGTTCGTTGTTGCATAAAACCATAATCTTTCATTTCGGTAGGTTCTATTCCTCCAGCTTTAAGTCCATTGGCCATTAAATTATTTACTTCATCAATACTTTCTAAAGATAATGAAAAGAGCGCTGCCAAACTTGATTTTGTATCGGCTATTGGTTTGGTAGCAAAACTTGCAAACTTTTGGTGTGTTAAAAGCATTACAAAAATGTTTTCGCACCATACCATACATTTTCCAGAGTCATCAGAAAATTGAGGATTGTTTGTAAAACCTATTGCTGTATAAAAGTCAAAAGATTTTTGTAGGTCTTTTACTGCTAAATTGATAAAAATTTGTTTTGCCATTTTGTGTATTATTAGTTTTTGCCCTTATTGGTATTTCAAATCTACTAAAATTCTCCATAGTAATTGGTTGAACTTTTGAAGCGCCGCCGTTGTTGGTATGCAGCATAGCAGATGCAGCGCAGCCTTACCAACAACACTTGCTGAAACTGTAATTTATAAAATGAAAATAGTTTGTTGTGCTACAATTATTTTTCGCCCTTGTTGGCGTATGTGTGTAAAGCTTCCTATCATGCCGTTGCATAATTGTAGCGACTGCTGTTGTTGGTATGCAGCCCAAGCAAAGCAGCTAAGCGTACCAACAACTTGTGTAGAGCTCACAAAAAAAATAAAAGCCACAGCAAGTGTTGTTGTTACAGCAGCTAGGGAAAGAACATTTTTTTGTTGGTCGGCTGGTCAAAGGTCAAGCCTCGGCGGCGCACGGGTGGCGGCGATGGGCGCACACATATGTACGAAGTGACCAACGAAGGCAAAAAAATGAAAATTGTTTGTTGTGCTAAAATTATTGTTGGTACGCTTGGTTATTTACCTGCGCTGCATACCAACAATGGCAACTCTACGATTAAGCAACGGTGGAATAGGAAACTTTACATGCCAACAACGGCAAAAAAAATATGTTTTGCTATGTTGTGTAAAATTTATTAGAATAAAAAGATTATTAAGTTAGAAACCCTGCTTTTGGCACTACATTATGTTGCAATAATTTCAAACCCGTTATTTGCTTAAAATGTTTTTGATTGCAAGTAGCAAAAGTACAATCATATTTTAATGCTGTGGCAGCTTGTAAAGCATCTGGTATGCTTAAGCTATGGCTAAGATGATATTTTTGTAGTAGTTCGAGTGTAAGTTTACTAACTTCCTCATCTAATTGAATGGTTAAAAAATCTACTTTTTTTAATTTTCCATTCAATGATTTTAGAACCTCTAATGATGTGGCAGTTTTTAATATTTCAGCATGGGTTGTAAATGATATGGCGAAAAAATCTTTTTTATTGTTATCAATTACTTGAATGGCTTCTTCATTTTTATTAAAATATTCGAATAAAAAATCAGTGTCTAAAATAATTATTTCCATGCTTGCTGGCGAGTATTTTTTGCATTTACTTTTTCTGTAAAAGTATCTTGCAAGCTTTTTAATGCTTTTCTATTAGCCTCTACCCCTCCATGTTCATTAATTTTCTTTATTAATTTTTGCTTTGCTGTTGCCGCTTTTGTAACTATTTGCATTGTTTATTATTTATACAAATTTAATAATATTTCGATACAAAGGCTTAATAGTAAAAATTATTTTACTTAATTACTAAAATTAACATGCAATCTATTAGCTACAAATACATTATTCGCATGTTCAAACTTTGAATTTCGAAATTCAATAAAAATTCCAATAAGTCTGTAATCAAAAATTACTTTTTCATTGGCTTTATAAGAGTAAATTTGCCAAACTCCACAACCACTCATTCCTGAAGGCTTATTCTACTATTAAAATAATTATTAACTTCATTTTTTATAATTAAATGAGTATAATCATTCATTTTATAATTATCATAAGTTCTTTTTTTAGTTTCACTTGCATTTATAATTATTGCATCACTTAAATATTTAAAATTTTCAATTTTAGAATATTGCCAAGGATAACCAACTATATAATACTCATTTGTGGAGGTTGTTACTACGTTTACAGGCTGAGTTGTAACTTTTTTATAGTCTAAAAATTGATACTCTTTTTCTAAAATCAATTTTAATTCTTCTTTAATTTCAATTTGACAAAAATCTACTCTAATATTTTCGACGTCAAGTATGTTATACGTTCCTTCAATGAAATAAAAGCCTGTTGATATTCCAATATATAATTTGTAATCAGCATCTTTTGCTACATGTGCTGCTGAAAATAAGTGAGTTTTACCTTCCTCGTCCAAAATTAATACCCCGCTTCCAATTGAATCAAAAGTATCTTTTACTTTACTAAATAATTGGCATGTGTGTTTGAATAAAATTGTTCTAGCAATTTCATTAATTTTAAAATTGAAGTTTTCGTTAGTTAAAGTTTTGTCCATAATTTTTAGCAATTAAACATCAATGTCGTAAAGTTATGAATTCCCATACCTTTTTTTGTGATTACTAAAGTCTCCAACTAGTTTAGTGTCCCTGCGAAACTTTCGCTAAAATCTTCGTAACAATCTCCTCCACAATAAAAGATGAAAAAAGATTTACTGCTCAGCCTAGCAGCGATAGAAGCGGCACCGCAGCGTAGCGAAGGTACAGCGGATAGCGCTGTACAAATGTTCAATAAAAATTTTTTGCTCATGCTCCTAAAAAAAACCGCAGCCATCAAACTTGATAACTGCGGTCTATAAAATTATTATGTACTAAATTAAGCTTGTGGCGCTTCTGGCTTTGGAGTAGCCTCAGGCTTTGGCATCAATGCCTTTCTACTCAATTTAAACTTACCTGTCTTTTGGTCTATATCAAGCAATTTTACTTTTACTTTTTCGCCTTCTTTAAATATGCCATCCATAGTTTCTAGGCGCTTCCAACTTATTTCACTTATGTGTAGCAAGCCTTCTTTCTTAGGTAAGAACTCTACAAATGCACCAAATTCTTTAATACTTTTTACCGTTCCTTCATAAGTTTCGCCTACAACTGCGGTGGCTACTAATCCTTGTATCCAAGTGTATGCTTTGTCCAATGCAGCTTTGTCTTTACAGAAAATGCTTACAGAACCTGCGTTATCTACTTCTTCAATATTTACAGTAGCACCTGTTTCTCTTTGTATTTCTTGTATTACTTTTCCGCCTGGCCCTATCACCGCACCAATGTATTCTTTATCAATCGTAAACTTCACCATACGTGGTGCATGTGGTTTCACATCTGGTCTTGCAGCTTCCATTGTGGCGTGCATTGCATCAAGTATATGTAAGCGACCCTTGCGTGCTTGTGCAAGCGCACTACGCATAATGTCCATACTCAAACCATCTACTTTTATATCCATTTGTACACCACAAATACCATCACGAGTACCGGTTACTTTAAAATCCATATCGCCTAAATGGTCTTCATCACCCAAAATGTCTGTCAATACTGCAAATTGGTCTCCTTTTTTAATCAACCCCATTGCCACACCACTTAAATGCTTTTTGATTGGCACACCTGCATCCATCAATGCAAGCGAACCTGCACAAACCGTAGCCATAGATGATGAACCATTGCTTTCTAAAATATCGCTCACTACACGAACAGTGTAAGGATATTCAGCACCTGGCATCATTTTCTTTAATGAACGCATGGCCAAGTTACCATGACCAACTTCTCTACGACCTACACCACGCATCATTTTTACCTCACCTGTAGAAAACGGTGGGAAGTTATAATGCAATAAGAATTTTGTGTATTCAGAATGGTGAGCGCTTTCTACTAACAATTCATCTAAAGGTGTACCTAAAGTAACTGTTGTAAGCGATTGTGTTTCACCTCTTGTAAACAATGCAGAACCGTGTGGAGTTGGTAAAATATCTACCTCCATTTCGAGTTGACGTATATCTTCTGTGCCTCTGCCATCCAATCTTTTACGATCATTTAAGATCATATCTCTAACTACATTATATTGTAGTTCTCCAAAGTAATGACCGATCAATTTTTTATCTTCTTCAGGCAATTCTTCACCTAAAAATTCTTTTACTTCTGTTTTTAATGCAGAATAAGCATCACTTCTTTCGTGCTTTGCAGATGCTGATGATGAAATAGCATACATCTTATCTTTTGCAAATGCAACGATTTTTGCATCCAATTCTTCGTTACGATATGGCTTAGTGTAATCTCTTTTTGAAGTAACACCAACCAAAGCACGCAATTCTTCTTGCGCTTTTACATGCCCTTGAATAGCTTTGTGTGCTGCTTCAATAGCAATAATCAAATCTTCTTCGCTACATTCTTTTGCCTCACCTTCCACCATCATAATGTTATTGTTGGTAGCGGCTATTATAAATTCATAATCTGCAGTAGCTAATTCCGTACGGGTTGGGTTGATGATGATTTGTCCATTAACCTTTGCTACACGTACTTCCGATAACATTTCTTGAATAGGAATATCTGAAACTGCCAATGCTGCTGATGCTGCCAAGCACGCCAATGAGTC
>JAYTGY010000400.1:0-7587 GCA_043733065.1 Ferruginibacter sp. | reverse complement strand
AACAGGGCGTTTGAGTGCGCAAGCAATATACTGCATGCCAGTATCATTACTTATTACCAACTTCGCTTTTTTTACAATATCTGCACTTTCACTTATGTTAAACTTGCCACAAGCATTGTAAATCTTCAACGAATTGGTATTGGCAATAATTGAACCATTTTCTACATCTTCTCTACCACCAAGCAATATAATTGGGTGGTTTATTTTAGTACACAATTCTATCATTTTATGTACTGGAAAACGTTTAGTAAAATACGTTGCACCTATTACTATGGCTATATATCCAGCCAAATGCCCAGTAGGAATATCATCTGGCAAAACTTCATCTTTTTTTGCAATAAAATAATCTAACCCACCTCCATCATCTGTAACATTTAACGACAAAACGGCATCTAGGCTGCGTTGTGTGATATGCCTGTTTGGCATTATATCTATGTTCAACTGTGTCAAAAGGAACTTTTCGTAAGTAAGTTTATCTATAGTATGCGTATCTTTTTTAAGGGCACGCTTTATTTTATTGCTCCTAAAATTATTGTGTAAGTCTATTACATGATCGTAGTTTTCTGCTTTTAGTTTTACAATAAGTTCTTCTATATTATCATCATAATAAAAAAACTTATCAATATATGGATTAGCAGCAGTTACAATTTTAAAAGAAAGTTTTGTAAGAAAATGTACATCCGCATTTTCTATTTGCTTTTTTACACACCGAAATACAGGGCTTGCCAGCACAATATCTCCAATAGAAGAAAAACGTATGATGAGTATTTTTTTTGACACTGTTTATTCTTTTAACACATTTATTTTCCCCCACAAAGCAAGCAATGAAACACTAAGAAAACATTTGTAAAACTTAGTGCTTTGTGGGATAATAATTACTCCTCCACAAAATTTAAATCTTTACCAAAAGTTTCTTTAGTAAAATACCCTGCGCTCATACTTATTGCCATTACAATTACACCAAGCCAAATAGCAGCATTTATATAAGTTGTAAAACCTTGAAACCAGTTAAAAAAAAGCAACATCAGTGGCAATGATCCTCTTACCATATTAGGTGCAGTTGTTGTAGCAGTAGAGCGCAAATTTGTACCAAACTGTTCGGCCGCCATGGTAACAAACAATGCCCAAAAACCTGTACCAAAGCCTAAGAAAGCACAGATCCAATACATTTGAGTAGCGGTTCCATTATCCTGCATAAAATATAAAGTAATTGCGGCGGCTGTTAAAAAGTAGAATATAAAAAGCGCTTTTTTTCTACTTTTTAACCAATGACTCACAAAACCAATTAATACATCTGCAAATGATATGGCAACGTACGCTAACATTGTTGCTTTCTTCGGAAATATTTTTTCTGTTATCCCAAATTGAACGCCGAATTTATTTGAAAATGTAAGCAAAATTCCAATAACATACCATGTTGGTAAGCCAATTAAAATAGCTTTCGCATATTTAAAAAATCGTTCTTTGTTATTAAAAAACATTAAAAAATTTCCTCTCGAAATATTTGTTTCTTTTAATTTATTATACATCCCACTCTCAAAAACACTGATGCGCAAAAGCAATAAACAAAAACCCATGCCCCCGCCAATAAAATAACAAGTACGCCAATGAAAATGCAACGAAATGAAATATGCAAACACTGCACCTGTAAGACCAATACCTGCTACAAGTGATGTTGCCAACCCTCTTTTTTCTTTTGATACCAACTCACTCACAAGTGTAATGCCTGCACCCAACTCGCCTGCGAGGCCTATGCCCGCTACAAATCGAACAAGTGCATATTGATTGGGCGTTTGTACAAAGCCATTTATAATATTTGCTAAACTATAAAGGATGATAGAACCAAACAACACACTTAACCTACCTTTTTTATCTCCGAGTATTCCCCAAAGAATACCGCCAATTAGTAAGCCTATCATTTGAATTCCGATAATAAATTCGCCTTCTGAATTTGCCATTGCTTCTGACAATTTTAAACCTTTTTCTCCAAGGCTATCAAGTCTAACAATACTAAACAAGAGCAAATCATAAATATCTACAAAATAACCAAGCGCTGCTACAAGCACAGCAATATTAAAAATAGAAGCAGTAGCATTTTTTTGCATAAAGAAAATGGTAATTTACTTACTGGGGGTTTTGGATTTACTAATAAATAATTTATACAAAATTGGTAAAGTAGTTACAGCCACTATTCCTATTACGATAACTTCTAAATGCGTTTTTAAATCGAAATTAAATTTGTTTAAAATAAACCGTTGCAAATAATGCCCAGCAAAAAGCATAGAGAAAACCCAAGCTACAGAACCTGCAATATTATAGTACGAAAATTTCTTTTTATCCATTAACACAATACCAGCAACTATTGGTGCAAAAGTTCTTAGTATTGGTGCAAACCTTGCTATTACCACGGCTCCGCCACCATGTTTATCAAACAATTCTTTTGCTTGAAATAAATATTTTTTCTTAAACAAAAAAGTATCTTTTCTTTCAAATAAAAATGGGCCGCTTTTTCTACCAAACCAATAGCCTACAAAATTGCCTATAATACCTGCTATGGAAATAATAACACCTAGAATTAATAAATTTACAAAAGAACCTGCGCCACTAAAGCCTAGTCCACTTTTTATGAGTTCATCGCTATAAATTCCTGTAACAAAAAGCAACGAATCGCCCGGCAGAAAGAACCCAGCAAACAAGCCTGTTTCTGCAAATATTACAAAAAAGATAAACCACAGCCCGCCGTTTTCAATGTACCATTGTGGTTGTAGCAATTGTGTCCAATGAAATTCTAAGAGAATGAAATCTATCATGAAATGATTTATTTAAATATTGGTGATTCGTATTTTGTTTGGGGTAATAGTAACAAACTTACCGCTTAAGGTAGTAAGATTTTCATTTTGCAAAAAAGTAAGTAGTTTACTAATGATTAGATTCCTTTCGGTATCTAAAAAACGTAAAAAAATAACGCCGACAACTTCGGCCTTTTGTTCAAAAACTAATTTCCCAAAATCTTTGTCTTCTGTTAAAATTATTCTTGGAGGTTCAATGGAAAGCATAGCAATAGAAGGATCCTTCATTCCTCGGTACGACTCAAAAATAGAAAGCACTTCATAACCTTCATTTCGGAGTGCTACAATTAATCCTCTGAATATATTTTCATCAGCTATTATCATGCTGAAAGTTCTATTACTTCATCATGCAACATTATAGCTCTTGCATAATCTACGCAAGCAAGAATAGCGTCTCTCTCAAGCCCTGGATAATCTTCCATTAATACATCTACTGTTGCCCCTTCACTTATTTTTTTTAGTATTAATTCAACAGTAATCCTAGTGCCTTTTATGCAAGGCTTCCCCATCATCACATCTTTATTTCTTGTAATCCATCCTTCATGTATCAGTGTCATAAAATAAAATTTTTATAAATTCATTTTTTATTCAAAGTTATATTCTTGTTCATATAATTCTCTAATCTTGATTAGACAATACTGCACCAGCATAATGAAGCGCTTCTTGAATATCTTCTCTGGTTATATGCGAATAACCTTCCAGCAAATATTCAAATGTTGCACCTTCTGCAAATTGATCTAAAATAAAATCTACAGTAATTCTAGTACCTTTAATACAAGGCTTTCCCCTCATAATATTTGGGTTAATTGAAATTCGGTTAAACTGCATAATATTTTATTTAATATTCAAATTTACTACTTTTTACCCATGCTCCAACGCACCCTCCCACTTACTCACAGCAGCCGTAGCCAATGCATTGCCCAATACATTTGTCATTGTTCTTCCCATATCGCAAAAAACATCAATAGCTAAAATTAAACCCACACCTTCAGGCGGAATACCAAACAAAGCACCAGTAGCCAACACCACTACCAACGAAGCTCTTGGCACACCAGCAATACCTTTACTCGTAATTAAAAATACCAAGAGCATTAATATTTGTTGCCACACATCGCCAGTAATAGCGGTAATGTTAAATGCTTGAGCAATAAACATGCTAGCAAATGTCATATACATCATACTACCATCTAAATTAAAAGAATAACCCAGTGGCAATACAAACGACACAATTTTATTGTTGCAACCAAAGCGCTCCATTTCTTCTACCAATTTTGGATACACTGCCTCGCTACTTGCTGTACTAAATGCAATGGACATGGGCGATGCAATTCGCTTTAATAAAACTGGCAATCTATTTTTTAAAATTAAATAACCTACCAATAACAATACAAGCCAAAGTATAAGTAAGCCGAAATAAAATTCGCCAATGTATTTGCCAAATGTGCCTAAAATACCAATACCATTTTTTGCAATAGCAGCTGCCATGGCGCCAAACACACCTAGTGGCGCTATATACATTACGTAAGTAACCATTTTTAAAACCACATGTGCTATAGCATCTAGCGCTGTAATAATGGGCTCTCCTTTTTTACCAACCGCTGTAAGTGCAATACCAAACAAAACAGAAAATATAACCAACTGCAAAATTTCGTTGGTCGCCATAGCTTCTATTACACTACGAGGTACAACATGCTCTACAAATTTTGCTAAAGAAAAACCACTCGATTTTTCGAGCAAATCTTTTACCCCTCCCATATCTGTATTGGCAATATTTGCACCAACCCCAGGTTGAAAAATATTTACCAAAACTAATCCCAACCCTAACGATACCAGTGATGCGGTAATAAACCAAAGCATGGCTTTTCCGCCCACTCTACCCACGGTTTTCATATCGCCCAATTTGGCAATGCCTACTACCAAAGTGGAAAATACAATTGGGGCAATTATCATTTGTACCATTCGTAAGAAAATGGTAGTGAGCAATTTTATATTATCGCCAAAAACTTTTCTTGTATCTGCATCATAATTAAGGTTCACAAAATATCCAACTACAATACCCACTATCATGGCAATAATAATATATAAAGTAAGCCTACTTTTTTTTGTGGGCTGCTGTGTAATTTCCATAAGCAAAATGATTGTAGCGCAATATAATATTTTAAAACTTATTATGCACTTATATGAAATATTAAAACTTACTTATTCATTATATAAATTAATTGCTTATTTTACAATTTCATTTTCAACAAAACTATAAAACGATATGAGTTTATTTGTAAAAAAACCGATGAGTACATTGTTGGCAGAAGCTGCAGACAATGAAAAAGGGTTAAAAAAAACCCTAAGTGCAGGTGCACTTGTAGCATTGGGTATTGGTGCAATTATAGGTGCAGGATTATTTGTAAGAACCGCTAATGCCGCTGCGCAAAATGCAGGACCATCTGTAACCCTTGGTTTTATTGTGGCCGCCATTGGTTGTGCATTGGCAGGGCTTTGTTATGCAGAACTTGCTTCATCTATTCCAATTTCGGGTAGTGCATATACTTATACATATGCTACAATGGGCGAATTGCTTGCATGGATAATTGGTTGGGATTTAATTTTAGAATATGCCGTAGGTGCAGCAACAGTTGGTATTGCATGGAGTGAATACTTAAATAATTTATTGGTAAATGTTTTGCATTGGAAAGCCATACCCTATGAATGGTGTCACTCGCCATTTGAACATGCTACTAATGGTATGACTGGCATTATGAATATTCCTGCATTTGCCATTGTAGCATTATTAAGTTTATTGTTGATAAAAGGAACACAAGAATCAGCTTTTGTAAATGGATTAATCGTAATTACAAAAGTGGCTATAGTAATATTAATTATCGTTTTCGGTTGGGGCTTTATTAATCCAGCAAATCATACTCCTTATATTCCCGCTGCTACTACATATGTTGATTCAAATAACATTAGCCACAGTTTTGGTGGCTTCTGGGGCATTATTGGTGCTGCAGGCACCGTGTTCTTTGCGTTTATTGGTTTTGATGCTGTAAGCACGGCTGCCCAAGAAACTAAAAACCCGAAAACTGCTATGCCAATTGGCATATTGGGATCATTAGCTATTTGTACTGTACTGTACATTTTATTTGGGCATGTGCTTACTGGTTTAGGCCCAGTAGAGTTTTTTAGAACAAGTGGAAAAGAAGCATCAGTTGTAATGGCCATTAATGCCTTTATGCCTGGTTATGAGTGGTTAGGTAAATTAGTTACCGTTGCTATATTAGCAGGTTTTTCTTCCGTTATTTTAGTTATGCTTTTGGGACAAAGTAGGGTTTTTTATAGTATGAGTAAAGATGGATTATTGCCAAAAGTTTTGGGCACACTACATTCAAAATTTCATACACCATATAAAGCCAATTTATTAATTTTAGTTATCGTTGGAGCATTTGCAGCATTTATACCAGGCGATATTGTTGGAGATATGACAAGTATCGGAACTTTATTTGCTTTTAGTTTGGTTTGTGTAAGTGTGATAATTTTACGCAAAACAGATCCTGATTTACCAAGAGAGTTTAAAACACCTTGGGTACCGTTTATACCAATTTTAGGCGTTTTAGCTTGTGTGCTAATGATGGCTGGGCTTGGATGGACAAATTGGTTAAGATTATTTGGATGGTTAGCAATAGGCATAATTATCTACTTTGCTTACAGCAGAAAAAATAGTAAATTAAATAATCCTGATAAGTCTTAATTCTTTTCATAGTTTACTCTTAAAAAAGCCTCAAGAAATTTGAGGCTTTTTTGTGCAAATATTTATTAATATCGTTTGCTATAAGTTGGGTTCAATAAAACTGTCAGACAATTTATTTCGAGCTTTTACAGCTAACAATTTGTGGCTTTGCTTTTTTCTTATTTTTTTTTGAACGTGAGCATTGGTTCGTTAATGAACATTGGTCCCGCTATACGCTGCAATCTTTTTTTTTCGTTCCTCAAAAAAAAGGATTTCCGCTTCTATCGGGCGTAGGTTTTCGGCGGCAGTAATTCTGTTGAACATTTAAGGCGCAGTGTGCAAATATTTTTTCATTACTTTATAATTGCTATTTGCATTAAAAAAAAAAACAAAAAACATTTAAAAAAAACGGATGCCAACTTTTAAAAGTTGGCATCCGTTTTTTTTAAATAATCAACTAATCTATCTTGCTGCAAGACCCGTTGCACCAACAGGAACGCCCGTCATAGTTTGCACAAAACTTAAAGCACCATTGCTCGCTACTTCATACACACCAATAGTATGGCTGCCCGCATTTAAAATGTATAAATATTTAGAGCCGCTGCTAAGCGCTGCATCTATTGGTCCCATGCCTGTTGAAGCAGCAATAGCTGTGTTTACACTTATACTTCCAGTGTTTATGTTCACATCATAATTAGAAAGATTATTGCTTGCCGTATTTGTTGTGTAAGCATATTTTCCATTGCTCGTTATTACAACCCAGCATGCTGCACTTTGGTTAGCCGCATTTGGTCCATCTATTAAAGCAATAGATCCATCATTGCTTACATGATAACTAGAAAGTGTACTTGCACCCGCAGCGCCGCCAGCAGCTTCCGATACAAAAATGTTTCCATTATTACCAACATCAAAACCAAAAGGTGTAGTATTGGCAGATGTTGTGGCGTGCATCATACCTGGCATTCCATTTTCGTTTACAGTGTAAGTAATAATTTTATTGGTGGCTTTTTCTGTAAC
>JAYTGY010000399.1:0-6021 GCA_043733065.1 Ferruginibacter sp. | reverse complement strand
GAAGAATTTGTTTTTTGAGATAGATGCTTGCAAGTTGTAGAAGTGTTTTTTTTCTACATTTTTTTTAAAAATATAATCGTGTTTATAGATTGATAAAAGAATTAATTTAGCTGTCGGTTTAATCAATTTTTTTCACGATTTTTGTAAACAACATAAATGGAGCAGGCGTTTTAAAAATAGGGTCTGCATATCATATCAC
This sequence comes from Ferruginibacter sp., assembly GCA_043733065.1. Lineage (GTDB taxonomy): Bacteria > Bacteroidota > Bacteroidia > Chitinophagales > Chitinophagaceae > Ferruginibacter. The sequence goes on along the minus strand of JAYTGY010000399.1, from coordinate 5,822 downwards.
AATGAAAAATAACTACTTAAGCTTACGGAGCCCATTTGGTATTTTGTATATACCTATCATTGTACTTGTAGTCATCGTTTTTTTATTCAGTTCTTGTAAGGTAACGCAACCATCAGCTTACTTTAAAACACTACAAAAAGATACCACCTTAAAAAATTTTATTACCAACGATTTTGAGTTAAAAATTATTAAAGGAGATAGGCTTTCTATAAATGTTAGTAGTATGAGCCCTGTTGATGATGCTTTTTTTAATTCAATAACATCTGCGGGTTCTGGCAGTGGTAATGCTACCAGTACGGGAGGATGTTTTGTACAGCAAGATGGTACAGTATTGCTACACAGATTAGGCGCATATAAAGTAGAAGGGTTAACTAGAAGAGAATTATCAAAAAAAATAGAATCGAGTTTACTTCCATATTTAAAAGACCCAATAGTGCAAGTAAACTTTTTAAATCATAAAATAACTTTATTGGGAGAGGTAAGTACACCTCAAGTATTAAACTTACCAGAAGAACAAATATCCATAATTGATGCATTGGTTTTAAGTGGTGATGTAACGCCAAATGCAACAAGAAGTAATATTACCATCATACGTGAAAATGGAAATGAAAAACAAGTAAAGCATATTAATTTAGAAGACAATTCTATATTTTCATCGCCGTGGTATTATGTAAAACCAAATGATATTATATTAGTAGCAGCTGATACAAATAAATATGTGAAAACAGAAAAGCGTCAGAAATTGCAGAACACATTATCGTTGGTAGCAACTGGCGTTTCGTTGGCATTAATAATATTAAGTAGGGTTGTTAAATAAAATGTACCAATTGCATGAACGAAGATCATTTTTTTGAAGATAAACCACAGACGAATATACTTGTACAAATTGTACATCGTTATTTGCCATTTTGGCCATTGTTGGTAATACTTACGGTAATATCGCTTTCTATTTCGTTTATTTATTTGCGTGCACAAACAAAAATATATGTAGCGGCAGCAAAAGTGTTATTAAAAGATCCGCAAAAGGGTGGAGGCGATAGTAAAGTATTAGATGCCTTAAATATTTTTAGCGAAAAAAAAATTGTTGAGAATGAAATATTGGTACTTCGATCTTCATCATTAATGCAAGAAGTAGTAAAGCAATTGGATTTATATACGTCTGTTTACAACAAAGGAAAAGTGCAGTTAGAAGAATTGTATGGTAGCAATTCCCCTTTATATTTTCAAGCAATAAATAAAGACTCGAGCATAAATGGAGGTGGTAAAATAATGCTTTCCATTGACTGGAAAAAGAGTACAATTAAACTTGGTAATCGTTCATACAATTTTACAGATGTAGTAAATGTAGGAGGTACCGATTATAGAATTATTATAAATAATGATTATAGTAAAATAGTTGTTGGAAAAAATTACTTTGTTGTATTTTCAGACCCCGCCTCGGTGGCCGGAGGAATTATTGGAAGCCTTAGCGCTACACCAATGTCTTTTTCATCAACAGTTATCGATTTGAATATTAAAACGCCTACACCAGAAAAAGGAATTAAAATATTGAATAAGCTTTTTGAAGTGTATAATATTGCAGGTATAAAAGATAAAAATCAGATAGCAGAAAGAACGCTAAAATTTGTGGAGGAAAGATTAAATAAAGTAACTGCAGATTTGGATAGTGTAGAAAGAGCAGAAGCTGCGCTGCGAGCAAGAGAAGGCATATCGGACATATCTGCACAGGGAACAGAATATGCAAGCTTAGTAAAAGAATTAGATCAGAAAAAAAATGCTGTAGATTTACAAATGGATGAGCTATCGGGTTTGCAAAGTTATGTAAACAGCAAAGGTAGAAAACCAGGTACAGTTCCATCCATGCAATTGGTACAAGATGCAACGCTCAATTCGCTTTTATCAAATTTATACAACGCAGAATTTGATTTGGATAAAATAAAAACAACAGTAGGCGATAAAAGCGAAGCATTAATATTAGCACAAGAAAAAGTAAGGCGCAGTAAAAACGATATCGATGAAAATATCAGTAATATTCGATCTACTTATAATTTGCAAGTAAGTAATATTAATAACAACATTTCGAAATACAATAGTTTATTATCTCAATTGCCAAGTAAAGAAAGGGCATTATTGGCTATATCAAGACAACAAACTATTAAAAATAATATTTATACTTTTCTCTTGAATAAAAGAGAAGAGACGGCGATATCATCAGCATCTACCACACCTGATTTAAGGGTACTCGAAAATGGTTATTCTTATGGTCCAATAAGCCCCGAACCCAAAAATTATTATTTGGTAGGCTTATTATGCGGCTTATTAGGTTTTTTACTTTTTGTACAATTAAATGAGCCACTAAGTAGTAAAATATTATTTAGAACAGAAATAGAAAATAAAACTAAAGTGCCTGTAATTGGCGAAATAATACAAACGCCAGAAAAAAACAACATTGCAATTACCGAAGGAAAGCGTACCGTAGTTGCAGAGCAGTTTAGAGCACTACGAACCAACCTTGGTTTTATGGGGCTGAGTGAAATAAATAAAACTATATTAGTTACCTCCAGTGTATCTGGCGAAGGGAAAAGTTTTATAGCAACCAACTTAGCTTTGAGTTTAACACTTACTGGCAAAAAGGTAGCGCTACTAGAAATGGATTTAAGAAAACCAAAATTGAGTAAAGAACTTGGTGTATTGAGAGACCCAGGTATTTCTGGTTATTTAATAGGAAAATCGACGATAGATGAAATTATAAAACCGACAGGGTATAACAATCTTTTTTTGGTAACTGCTGGACCCATACCGCCAAACCCAACGGAGTTGATTAGCAAACCTGAATTTGGAGAGTTGATAGCAGAACTTAAAAATAGGTTTGATTATTTAATTATAGACTCGGCACCGATAGGGCCAGTAACCGATTCGCAATTGATGAATATTTATGCTGCTATTACTATTTATGTAGTGAGACATGGCATAACACCTTCTGTATTTTTGAAACTCCTTGACAGCCTTTATAAAGAAAAGAAATTTTCGAATATGAGTGTAGTGTTTAATGGTATAAAACCTAGAGGCGCATCGTTCTTAAATTATGGTTTTGGTGGTTATGGAAATGGTTACGGTTATGGTTATGGTTACGGCTATGGCTATGGCTACGGGTATGGAAGCGAAGCCAGCAGTTATTACACTGCTGATGGAGGAATGCCAGGCTATAAAAATTTATTTGGTTTTGTAGGCTTTATAAAAAAACTTTTTATAAAGAGGCGTTAGTATTTTATAATGATTGTTGTATTAATATTGGTTTAGAAATATTGGTACAAAAAATTGCTATTGTATAGACATGTTTTTTTAATAGAGTTGATATTCAAGGATTCTTTGGCCATGTTTTAAATACCATGTGACTGAGGGACGGCGAAGCCCTGCACTTTTTAGTAAAATTATTTTTTGAAATTGAAGAAAATTGACACACGAAAAAAAATGGTATGTTGTATATACCAAACCACGTTGGGAAAAAAAAATTGCCCTTTTATTACAAGAAAAAGAGATAGAACATTATTGCCCATTAAATAAAGTAACCAAGCAATGGAGCGATAGAAAAAAGATTGTATTTGAACCGCTTTTTAAAGGATATATTTTTGTTTGCCCTACTAAATCCGATAAATGGGACATACAAAAAATTCCGGGAATATTAAATTATGTGTATTGGTTAGGAAAACCTGCCTTAGTAAAAGAATCGGAAATAAATACGATTAAAAAATTTTTACATGAATTTAATGATGTAGAAGTTAGTAATCAAAAAGAACAAAAACTTTCGGCAAAAGAAACGGTAAGAGTTAAACAAGGTTTAATGATGAATTTTGAAGGAATAGTGATAGAAATATTAGATAATAAAGCCAGGGTAAAAATTGATAGCATGGGCATTGTGTTGACAGCAATTTTTGAAAAGAAAAATTTAGAGAGGATTGGGTAATGTGCTAAGGTTTGAAAGGTTTGAAAGGTTTGAAAGGTTTAGAAAGTTTAAAAGGTTTAAAATGTTTTTTAGCATTGAAGATGTAAAAAGATGAAAACCGGCATTAAAAATTAATAAAAAATAGAAATGAATTTTAACGACAGAATATATGTAGCAGGGCATAATGGATTAGTTGGTAGTGCCATTGTGAGGCATTTACAAAAAGAAGGATATAGGTATATCATTACTGCAGATTCTTCTGATTTGGATTTGAGAGACCAGCATGATGTAAAGAAATTTTTTCAAAAAGAAAAACCACAATTCGTTTTTCTTGCTGCTGCAAAAGTGGGTGGTATAATGGCCAATAAAACTTTTGGTGGAGAATTTATTTACGATAATTTATGTGTGCAGAATAATGTAATACACGAATCGTATAAAAATGGTGTTGAGAAATTATTGTTTTTAGGTAGTAGTTGTATTTACCCAAAATTTGCACAACAACCTATGAAAGAATCGTACTTAATGACAGGGGAGCTGGAGCCAACAAACTCTCCATATGCCATGGCAAAAATTGCCGGTATAGAAATGTGCAAAGCTTACAATACACAATACGGTACCAATTTTGTAAGTGTTATGCCTACCAATTTGTATGGCCCTGCAGATAATTACGATTTGCAAAACGCACATGTGTTACCTGCATTGATAAGGAAATTTCATGAGGCAAAAATGAAAAATGAAGATACAGTAACTGTATGGGGCACTGGCACACCAAGACGAGAGTTTTTGCATGTAGATGATGCTGCAGCTGCTTGTTTTTTTGTAATGAAAAATTATAATGATTCGAGTATTGTAAATATTGGTTGTGGCACTGATCATTCTATAAAAGAAATGGCTGAAGAAATTAAAGATATTGTTGGATATAGTGGCAATATTATTTTTGATACTTCAAAACCGGATGGAACCATGCAAAAATTGCTTGATGTTTCAAAATTGACAAAACTTGGTTGGAAATATTCTATAGAATTATCGGAAGGGATAAAATCTACGTACGAGGATTTTGATAAAAATTATCAATATTATATAAACAAACAACACAGGAGTTCGTTAGCAGAAAATGTGTAGAATAGCAGGTATTATTAATTCGTCTTTATCTGTATCTTCTTTAGAAAATATTGTAGAACAAATGTGTGCCTTGCTAAAGCATGGCGGGCCAGATGATGGCGGAATATTTACAGCAACCACTGACCATTTAGTGTTGGGAAATAGAAGACTCTCACTTTTAGATTTATCTTCGGCGGGGCATCAGCCAATGCAATACGGAGAAAGATTTACCATTACTTATAATGGAGAACTGTATAATTTTAATACATTAAAAATAGAATTGCAAGCATTAGGATTGCAATTTAAAACAGGTACAGATACAGAAGTTATTCTTGCTGCTTTTGCTACATGGAATACGCAAAGTTTTTCAAAACTCAATGGTATGTTTGCTTTTTCGCTTTGGGATAATGAAGAAAAAAAACTTTATTTGGTGAGGGATTCGGCAGGTATTAAACCTTTGTATTATTCTACTCATTCAAATGGGTTGGCATTTGCTTCAGAAATAAGGGCATTTAAACCGATACCATATCTTCAAGAAAAATTTGAAAATGCAGCTGTGTATCAATTGGCATATGGATTTATACCCGAACCTATTACTTCACTTAAATATGTATCATCTTTACCCAAAGGTTGTTTTTTAACTTACAATGTAAAAAATAAAACATCGAGCTTGCAATCATTTTCATTTTTTAGTTTTAGTAATAAAATAAAAAATGAAGAAGTTGCAAAGCAAAAAATATTTTCATCTTTGGAAGATGCTGTGCAAAGGCAAATGGTA
>JAYTGY010000398.1:0-4656 GCA_043733065.1 Ferruginibacter sp. | reverse complement strand
ACATCAAAATTTCCAAACTCGCTGTAAAATTCGCCTTGGTCTAAGTAGGGCATTTCGTGCCAACCAGTTTTATCATACACAGCTGGTTTTGGATACCATTGTGTTATTTGATACGATTGCTCTACATGTCCACCACGAGAAAAATTGTACGGCAATTTTACATGAAAAGGTGTTTCTATTTTAATTTTTTTGCTTGGGGCAAGTGCTTGTGGCAATAATAGTTTTACAATGTCTTGATGTTGCGGATGATCTTCTGTGGCAGCATTTACATTATCTACTTTAAAATTTAATTGGTTGATGTAACCTTTTTTATTTTCTTCTGAAAAATAAAAATCGGTGCTGCCATTTTCTAATCGTTGATCGCTAAAAGCAGTTTTATCATTTTTGTAAGCATTTGGCCACAGATGTATCCAAATAAAATGGAGCGTATCTGGCGAGTTATTGTAATAATCTATTTGTTCAAAACCTGTGAGACTATTGTCGGCATCGTTTAGCGTAACAGAAATGGTATAATCGTTTTTTTGTTGCCAATATTTATTTTGCGCAAAGCTGCTGCTTATGAAAAATAAAATAGCGGTAATGGAGATGAGTTTTTTCAAAACAGTTGTGTTTATTCAAAAATAATGAAAAATGCATCATCTATTGCATAATAAAAGATGAAAAATGATTTGCTGATGAAGAGCTCCCGACATGGATATCGGGACACGTGCGGGATAGAAGCGGAAATCCTTTTGCGAGGAACGAGCAAAAGATTGAAGCGAATAGCCAGAACAACTTTTGATTAATGATTTTCTGATAACAGCCACAAATTAAATTTTCTTTTTTTGTCGAGAAGACGGAGAGGCGTTCTATAAAAAAAAGTTAGGCGGAAAGTTGTTTTGCTCCTCCAAAGGAGGACAGTTTCGCAAAATGAGTAAAGCACAAAGCTTGTAAAAAAACTCGCAACCCGTAACGCACAAACCCGGAACTTCTGCCTCTCAACAACTTTACTTCCCTTTACCCGAAAGTATAATACGAATGCTGTGAAGAAGAATTTTAAAATCGAGTGATAGCGAAATGTTTTCTACATAAATAAGATCGTATTGCATGCGTTCTATCATTTCGTCGATATTGCAAGCATAACCAAATTTTACCATTCCCCAACTTGTAAGGCCTGGTTTTACTTTAAACAAATATTTATACTCGGGGTGTAATTCTTTTAGTTGGTCTATATAAAATTTTCGCTCGGGTCTTGGGCCTACAAGGCTCATGTTGCCGATGAGAATATTCCATAGTTGTGGCAATTCATCCAGGCGCCATTTGCGCATTGTTTTTCCCCATTTGGTAATTCTCTTATCGTTTTCACTACTTAGCAATGGGCCATCTTTTTCTGCATCTTCAATCATGGAACGCAATTTGTACATCATAAAAGGCTTGCCTTTGTAGCCTATTCTTTCTTGTACAAAAAATATAGACCCTGGGCTAGATATTTTTAAGCGAATGATACTGAAAATTAAAATTGGAAGAATTAGAATGCCTCCTACAATGCTTACAAAAATATCCATGAGGCGCTTTATGTTTTGCTGCCACAATACCATTTGTCCAAAATGTATATCTATAAGTGGAACGCCCATTACATTGCTATCTTGCAATGCACCGCTTATAATATCTAAGGTATCTGGTGTTATTTTTATGTTTACATTTTTGTTGCTTAGCTTTTGTAAAATTTGCGAAATAACTACCCTCTCGCTACTATCTAATGCTATAATTACTTCTTCAATATTTTTTTCTTTAATAATGCTGTCTATTATTTCTGTATTGTAATACGTTTGAATATCTTTTGATGGGATGTTAATTATTTTACCATTAAGATTTATAAAATCGGTAATAATAAAACCTGAGTTGTCGTTTGATTTAAAAAAATCTTTAAAAAATTGCTCAGCTTTTTTGCCAGAGCCAATGAGCAATGAGTTGAAAAAAACATTCTTATTATGCAATTGTTTTTTTGTTATGGAAAGAAAAATCATTCGAACTAATACACTACAAAAAGTAAATGGGAAAAGTAAAATGTAAAAATCTAAATAGTAATCATAGTTATTTGATCTTGGGTTTTTTAGAATAAAGAAAAATAATAAAAACAAACATCCAATTAGACTGACGAAAATGGTTTTGAAAAATTCTCCTACCCTTGATTTTTGATAAAGATTATGATATGTGCCTGTAAGAAAATGTAAACCAATCCAACCAACTATGTAAAGAAAAAGCCCTAAGTAAAAACCTGACGGAACGCTAAATGCGTAATGTTGAAAGAATGTACGCAAATAATAAAATGTAACCCATGAAAATAAGGCTACAATTATATCTCCTAATATATACCAACTAATATTTACTCGAGGTTGTTTCAAACTAACTTACTACTTTATTTATTTTATCTAAAATTTGATGTGCAACTTCCATGGCTCTAAAACCATCTAGCACAGTAACGGGTGTTTCGGTATTATTTACGATGGCGTTTTTAAAAGCAATTAATTCTTCTTTCATGGCATTGGTATCTGCTACAATTGGGTTTGCAATGGCTACTGTTTTTTTGCCTTTATCAGTATCTATATCAAATGTAAACACATTTTTATCTGTGGTTGTATTTTGGCTAATAATTTCTGTTTTCTTTTCTAAAAAATCTATTCCAATATATGCATTTTTTTGAAAAAGACGCATTTTTCTCATTTTTTTCATCGAAATTCTACTGCTAGTAAGATTGGCAACACAACCGTTATCAAATTCTATACGCACGTTTGCAATATCTGGTGTATCGCTTAATACAACAACTCCATTTGCTGATATATAACTTACATTGCTTTTTACTAAATGTAAAATGATATCAATATCGTGTATCATTAAATCTAATATTACACTTACATCTGTACCACGAGGATTAAATTGGGATAGCCTATGAACCTCAATAAACATTGGCTCTAACGCATAATTTTTTAATGCCACAAATGCAGGATTAAAGCGCTCTACATGCCCCACTTGAAATTTTAAATTTGATTCTACGGCTAATTTTAAAAGCGCTTTTGCTTCATCCATTGTATTTGTGATTGGCTTTTCTACAAATACATGTTTTCCTTTTCTTAGTGCTAATGCACACAACTCGTAATGATATGTTGTTGGTGCTACAATATCTACTGCATCGCAATGATCCAATAATTCTTCTGGCGATGAAAATCTTTTTAAGTTGTATTTTTCTGCAACATTTTTTGCATTGTGATCATCTATATCGCAAAATCCTACAACTTCCACACCTTCTATTTCTATCCAATTGTTTAAATGAAATTTACCCAAATGGCCTGCACCTATCACTCCTATTTTAAGCATATTAATTTTTTGTTTTTTTTTTGAAAGTCCATTTAATTTTATTCTTGCCAAAAACCCATGTTTCCAAATTTCTTTATCCGCATATCTATACGCTCATGTGCAGGAATTTGTTTAAGTTCTTTTATCGTTTTAGATAAATATTTTTTTACAATTTCAGCTGCGCCATCATAATCCCAATGTGCGCCGCCAGCAGGTTCTGGCAATACTTCATCTACCAAACCAAAGTTGAGCATATCGGTACCAGTAAGTTTTAATTGCTCAGCGGCGGTTTCTTTTTTATCCCAACTGCGCCACAAAATACTGCTGCAGCTTTCTGGAGATATTACGGTGTACCATGTATTTTCCATCATTACTACTCTATCACCAACGCCTATGCCCAAAGCACCACCGCTTGCACCTTCTCCAATGATGACACAAATTACTGGCACTTTTAGGCTTATCATTTCATAAATATTTCTTGCTATGGCTTCACCTTGCCCACGTTCTTCGGCTTCTAAGCCTGGGTAAGCACCTGGTGTATCTATTAAAGTAATAACTGGTTTATTAAATTTTTCGGCTAGTTTCATTAAGCGAAGTGCTTTTCTATAACCTTCGGGATTAGCCATACCAAAATTTCTTATTTGTCTTGTTTTAGTATTGTTTCCTTTTTGTTGCCCAATTATCATTACGGTTTCGCCATCTAGCTGTGCAAAGCCACCCACCATGGCTTTGTCATCTTTTACATTTCTATCGCCATGTAGTTCTATAAAGGATGTACACATTTTTTCTATGTACTTTAAGGTGTAAGGTCTATCGGGATGACGGCTCATTTGTACACGCTGCCATGGAGTAAGGTTGTGGGTGATGGTTCTTTTTGTTTCTTCCACTCTTTCTTCTAACATACTAATAGCACTGCTCATATCAGTAGCAGATTTATTTTGGGTTGTAGCTAGTTGTTCTATTTGATCGTATAGCTCCTTAAGTGGCTTTTCAAACTCTAGAAATTGCCTATTTTTTAGTTGTGGCATAGTATTTTTTTACCTGAAATATATAGTTAGTAATGTAATATAATTTGTAAAAGTAGTAGTTACATTTATTTTTATAAACTTTTGTTTATAAAAAATTAAAATCCCTATCTTTGCAATCCGAAAAACGGCATATTACGGTTTTTAAGGCCAACGAATTGGTAGTTTCCCTACAAAAAGTTATAGGGATTAGAATGCTGCCCTGTCATCCCTACACCTTCGGCGTAGGGACGGGTTCGAGAAAATAAGAAATAAATAATTTGAAATATTGGGTTGGTAGTTCAGTTGGTTAGAATGC
>JAYTGY010000397.1:0-4965 GCA_043733065.1 Ferruginibacter sp. | reverse complement strand
AATTATTAACTATTTTGTACTACTTAAAAATGATTGCTATATGTCAATAAACCTCGGAGTTAGTAAACCCAAATTATCCCTTAGAGAAATAATAAATATGAGTGTTGGTTTTTTTGGAATCCAATTTGGTTGGGATTTGCAAAGAGCCAATATGGGAGCAATATATACAAACTTACATGCTAATGCAGATGATATACCTTTATTGTTTTTGGCAGCACCACTAACTGGTTTATTGGTGCAGCCGGTAATTGGTTATTTGAGCGATAAAACTTGGCATCCAAAATGGGGAAGAAGGCGCCCATACTTTATGCTTGGTGCTATTTTAAGTTCTATTGCATTAATTTTTATGCCACATAGTCCAGTTTTGTGGGTTGCAGCTGGTTTGCTTTGGGTGTTAGATGTTTTTGGAAATGTAGCCATGGAACCATTTAGAGCCTTTGTGACTGATAAATTACCCGATAGCCAAGTAAACAGTGGATTTGTGATGCAGAGTTTGATGATTGGACTTGGTGGAAGTATTGCTAGTTCGTTGCCGTGGATTTTTACGAATATTTTTAAACAAAAGAATGTTGCTGCCTCAGGTATTATTCCAGATAATGTTATTTATTCTTTTTACGTAGGAGCGTTTTTCTTTTTGTCTGCAATTTTATATACTGTTTTTACAACTAAAGAATATCCACCAAGCGAAGAGGTTTTAAAAGAAAATGCCGCAGAAAATAAAAAAGGAATAGGGAATATTATAAGTGAAATATGGACTTCTTTAGTAAACATGCCTTCACAAATGAAGAGAGTTGCATTAGTGCAATTTTTTACTTGGCCTGGTTTATTTTTAATGTGGTTTTATTATTCCTTAGCGGTTGCGTATAATGTTTATGGCGCCACAAGCGATATTGATCCTTTATTTGGTAAAGGAAAAGATTTTGCTGGTTTAACACTGGCTTTTTATAATGTAGTAACTTTTTGTTTTGCATTTATATTGCCAAGTATTGCAAATGCTTTAGGTAGAAAATTAACTCATGCATTGTGCTTATTATGCGGAGCATTAGGATTAATAAGTGTAGGGTTGGTACACGATCCTCGAATGCTTTATGTATGCATGACAGGCGTAGGTATAGCGTGGGCAAGCGTTTTGAGTATGCCATATGCCATGTTGAGTGGGCATATTCCGCTTAAAAAAATAGGAGTGTATATGGGTATTTTTAATTTCTTTATTGTGTTGCCCGAAATATTAGCTTCTTTGGGTTTTAAATTTATAATGAAATATGTACTAAATAATAATATGCTACTTGCTATTCAAGTTGGTGGAGCTTTGTTTATTATTGCTGCTTTAATTAGTTACTTCTTTGTATTGGAAAGTAAAAAAGAAACATCAATATCATAGTTGATAAGCGTTTAAATTAAAGGGGTTTCAATGTAAATTATTGAAACCCCTTTTTTAATAAAATATGCTAGCTTATCTTCCACTCTCAACAATCATTGCCTTCAACTCTTCATTTAAAGTTTCTTGTTTCATTAAATCTTCTATAGAAATATGCATCCTGTAATTCCATACATGGTTTGGGTTTGCAGGCACATTTATTCTTTCATCAGCTGGGTTTTCTAATCTTAAGTTTCCATGTAATGCTAGTATATCTTGCATTAAAAATATGCTCCACATAGCTGGAGATTGTAAATGCTTTTCAATTATTTTTTTACAAATCCAAGGCTCGCAATACTGTGGCGCTATACCATGCTCTTGCAAAATTTCGTTGTAAAAAGATTGAGTAGTTATTCTGTTTTCTTCCCACCACAAGCGCATGGGGCTCATATCGTGTGTAGCAGGCATTACAATAGATTCGTATTTTGCTTTTCTGGTATCAGAATATGCAGATGCACTGTCCTTAGGCATTTGCTGCACTTGCAAAGAAAGTATATCCAAATTTTTCAACACTTCATCTGTAAAATCTGGCACCATACCCAAGTCTTCTGCACATAAAAGCATATCTGTACTATCTGTCATCATTTCCAATTTTATTTCGCCTTCATTTTTCCACAAATCGTTTTGCATTTCAAAAAAGTAAATGTGATACAATTTATCAAACAAACTTTTTTCATGATCGCTTAACCATTTATACGAAGTTATTTGATTCATGTTTATTCTAAAATGATAACCATGTTCATCTCTAAATAAAAGTACATTAGCAATCAAATCAAACAAACCTTTTTGCCATTTTATATTTTCAGGATGGCTAATAAAATAAGTTTCTATTTTTCGTTGATCATTATAAGCATCTGCTAATCTTCCTTCATTAAAAAATATTCTTTTTACTTCGGCAGTGTCGTTGCCAAATATTTCTTGTAAAATTTCTTCTCTAATAAATGGTTCGCAAAATCTATATTCATCAAAACGTAAACCAATGTTTGTAAATTGATCTTTATGCATGGCAATTGCTGGTACAAATTTTCCCATTGTACCTTCTACTTGGTTTATAGGAATACTCCATATTCTAAAAATACCGAGTACATGGTCTATTCTTACTCCATCAAAATAAGTTTGTAAATGTTGCATTCTTTTTCTAAACCATGCGTAGCCATCTTTAGCCATTTCGCTAAAATTGTATGTAGGAAAACTCCAGTTTTGTCCGCTGCCACTAAATGCATCTGGCGGTGCGCCTGCTTGCATACCCATTACAAATAGGTTTGTGTATTCCCATGTATCTGCACTGTGCCTGCCAACACCGATGGGTAAATCAGCTTTTAGTACAACCGCTTTTTTATGAGCATATGATATGGCATTTTCTAATTGTACATGCAAGTTAAATTGTACATAATACCAAAATAAAATAGCGTTGTAGTTTTCGCTGCCTAGTTTTGAAAATGCATGAATTTTTTCTTTATCATACAGCGCATAATCATTCCATTGCGAAAAATCGGGTGTTTTATATTTATCTCTCAATACGCAAAAAGCGGCAAAAGGTACAAGCCAATTATTGTGAGCTTTAAAAAAACTTGCCCATGCTTTTGTGGTAGTAAATGTATTTTTCTCTTTTTCAAAAATTCTTTTTAGTACAATTATTTTTAATGCCAATACGCCACTATGGTCAGAATAACTTAGCGAATTTAATCTATCAATTTCGTTGGCTTCTTCTTTTGTGATGGCTGTTTTAGATGCAAGTGCCATGGCATTTACATTTAAAAATTTTGGATGAAGCCCAAAAGATGTAATGGCAGAATATGGATAAGAGTCTTTATCGGTATAAGCGCCGGTAGTATCATTTATGGGAAGCAGTTGTATTAATTTTAGTCCTACAGAAGCTGCATAATCTACCAACAATGGTAAGTCTGTAAACTCGCCTGTGCCCCAGCTTTTATTGGTTCTTAAACTAAATACTGGTACATTTATTCCTGCGCCTTTCCATGCATAATTTGTAAAAGCATGGTTTAAATGAATAATGGAAATGGTTTCATTTTTATCAAACTCATTTATAATATGGTTTACGCCGGGCTCATATTCTACAATAATATTTTTATCGGTATCATAAACACCTATTTTAAATTCTATAGGAAATTGTTCAGTGCTCAAATCTAATGCTATGCTGCTTTTTGCATTATTTTCTTTTTTGAATAATAATGGATTACTATCATCAAATGCATTCATTTTTTTTGCACTACCAGTAAGGCAAACGAATTTGTTTTCTTGCAAAAATGGACTCTCTATTTCAAAAATATGTGTAGCTTTTTTAGCAATATTGGCTTCAATATTTTTATGGTTTATAGGTTTAAAAATTTTGGCAAATGGTTTAGTTTTATCCAATCCAATAAATTGTTTGTACGGAAAATTTTCATGAATTACATTAAATCCTTTACTGGAGTATTTTTTTAAATTTATGCTGGCATTGGCTAACAAATCGTAGCTATGTTGCCATTCGCTTCTCTTTAATAAAACATCATATTCAAAAGTATCGGCTACTAAATTTTCATCTAAAAATAGACTGCCATGCCAAAGGTTTTTATCGTAATAATTTAAATGAAATGTTTTCGATTCTTCAGTTGGGCTTTGTTTATAAATAACATCAATATTTTCTCCACTTTTTGTGCCATATTTTATAAAGAAATTTATGTACATAGGGTTTATCTTTTTTTGCAATTTAGGTTATTTATTAAGTTTGTTTGTAAAGAAATTTTTGTTGTGGTATAAGTTACTGTATATGCTGGGATTTAAAGATTGTAGTTATTGTAAGCTGAGATTTATAACTGTTGAAACCTGGATGAGTCAAATAAAAAAATGCATAATCTATTGCATAATCTAAAGCATAATAAAAGATGAATAAAGAGATACTGTTGAACGGAGCGTCGCCACTGTCGCTGCTCATTGCTGCTTCTTTGTTTGCCTAATAAAAAAAATGAGCGATAACCTTTCGACTATCGCTCATGTGATGAGAATCCTAAACTTAGTTTATAATATTTTTGTTAACGAGTTTTTTGCAAGCTCATGCTATAAATCATATCTCCCAACCTCTTCCATTTCGTCATCTTCAAACTGTACTATTACTAAATGCTTTTTATCTTCTAAATTTACAACCCAAATATTACGACCTGCTTGTTTTACGTTTGCCGTGTTCGTAATTTTAAATTCGTTATACCCATCTTTTAGTTTTTGCTTTACATCACCTGGTAAATTATTTTCGAAACCATAGCTAATGTCATAAATCATTTTGCCATTTTTTGTGAATAGGGCATTATGTTTCATGTCGTTTTGAATGAATTTCACTAAATAATCTTTGTTTAATTGATACCACTTATAATCTTGAGCATTTGGAAATGCTTTTAAAAAAGCAGCATTAATTTCTTTAGTAACCACTGTAGATGCTGTAACAACTACCGATGGCAAATGTGTAACTTGGTCTTGATTTTGAGCTTTTGAATTTGTTGTGCAGCAGTATAAAAAAAGCAGCAAAACGATTAATTGTTTTTTCATTTTATAAA
>JAYTGY010000396.1:0-2642 GCA_043733065.1 Ferruginibacter sp. | reverse complement strand
TATGGCTTGCAGGGCTTGGGTATGCGTATTTTGCTTTTGCTTATAACGGTAAATAATAAATACGATAAAGGAACTCAATAATAAAAAGAGTACGGTGAAGATGATAATGAAGAGGAATATTATTTGTTCGGTTTTATGCATTGAAGAAGCGCTTTGATAAAAAATAGATTTATAAGTAAATATCCAACCCCAGAAAAAATATTAATAAGAAACAAAGAATCTTTTGCTAATTTCAATTCGACTAGATACTTAATCATTAATGCAGATGGCACAATAATTCCGCTGCCTATAAAGATGCCACAGCATGTATAAAAAATTGGATTCTTTTTTAAAATAATTGTTGCTTTCCCAACTAAAAGTGTACGAAAATAATATAAAGAAAATACAAATAAACAACCATTGGCAAAAGCAAAAGAGGTAGTATAACCATTTAAAATATCGGAAATAATGAGACCAATTAAAACTAAAAAGAATAAAAAGATAACAATTTTAAATTTTACTTGTTTTCCAGTTACGTTGTAAATAAAAAAGCTAAGGAATGAATAATGAAATAATAGTGAAATAGTATTTGTAATAAATCCAATATGGGTTGGGATAATTTTTAAATTTTTTAAAACAAATAACAATCCAATCATAGCACCAACTAAAGGATACCAAAAGAATTTCTTCATGATATCTGGAGCATTTTCATTCTTAGAAACTCTTAATGCAATAATTAGTTCTACAAAATAAAATAAGCTCCCAATCCATTGAATTGTAACAGCAATGTTTTTTCCCATAATACCCATAAAGAAACGCCTAAATCTTCAAACACAAAAGAGAAAAACACCGAGTATGTGGGTGTTTTTCTTCTTTGGTAAATAATAATGCTTGCTTGCTCATATGTGCAAGCCTATATGCGGGAGAAATACAACATAAAAATGGAGGTTAACAACATTTATTTTAAAGGAAAACAACTTGTAGGGAGGTTGTTTTCCTCTTTTTAATTGTAGGTAAGTGGTGGAGGTTTGTACCAATAAAAAAAGTTGGCACATACAACGGCTCACACATTTATCTTTTATAAAAAGCTTACTATAAAAACGCTTACCAAAATAAAAGGCAAAAAACAACGAGTAGTATATAAGTACAGTGCTAGCGGGCTTGAATAATTTCTGACGGCTTTGCCTTAAAATAGCTAGGTAAGACACAGGGTTGGACTGTGTGGGGTTTTCCAATAGGAAATTTAAAAAAATTAAATTATGAAACTGTTTAAATTTATTGCAGCATTTTTACTTTTAACACTTATCACAAATTCAGCTTTTTGTCAATTAGATAAAAGGTATAAAATAATGTGTACGACAACATCTTGTTGTGGAGCAGGATTATTTAGCATTGAAATTTGGAGTCACACATCCTGTATTTATTTATCTTCACAAAATAGAGGAACACAAAATCCTAATGGGGCTTACACTTTAGTTTTTGAACCAACAAAACCAATTGATGCCAAAATCCTAACAGTAAATGAAGATGTTTTGCTTTCAGGGATGTTAGATGCAAATGGCAATACCATTATTCTTCCAAAAGGAGAGTATGTGGTAGATAATAATTCTATCGATTTTAATGCTGCCCAAGTGGATGTAGTGTCAAAATTAAAAAAATATTGTTATCAAGTAGTAGCTCACGGTACAATATTTGGGCATGCCTATAATTACGACATCTCAATTTGTATTGAAATAAATGTAAATAAAGCAACAAACACTAGTGGATCTGTTTCAATAACACCAACCCTTAATGAATCTGAAATAAAACTCTTAAAATCGTCAAACAGTGAGTTTGTTTTAGAAGAAGACATTGTTGTAAAAGAAAATGATTTATATTTCACAATCTCAAAAGGCAAATATTTTATTAATGAAGATGGCAAAGCATATTTACAAAATTACAAGGTAAATTAATTCTATATTAATAAATTGCTTAAGCTATTGTAAAAATACACTAGCTTTATTTAAAATTTTATAAAATGAAAAAAGTATTAATTTATTCTCTCTTAGCAATTTGCATTATCATTTTGTTACTTACTCAGTTTGGTGTTCAAATTGGAGATGTTAGACTAGGCAAACAAATTGATTTAAAAATTCCACAAAAAACCAATTTCGAAAGTAGCGACTTTTACAAGAATTATTATTCGAGTAATAAGTTAATTTGTTTGAACACATGGGCTACTTGGTGTAAACCATGCGTAGAAGAAATGCCAAATTTAAATAAAGTAAAATTATATTTTTCTGACACTAGTATTTTATTTCTATCTCTGTCTATAGATGACGATTCCGTAAAGCTTAATAAATTTTTAAATGAAAAAAAGTTTGATTTTACAGATATCACTTTAAAAAATTTAGAGTATAGAGATGCAATACTTAATACTTTGGAAGGAAACAAAATAGAAGATTACATACCAATGAAATCAGTGCCTAATACTTATATCATTAAAAATAAAATAATAATTCAGAAATTTGAAGGTGAAGTTGATACTACAGAATTAAGAAAAATTATTGAGAAGAATTTATAAATTTAATATTAATGAGATTCATTCTTTACACAATGATTTCTCTTTCATATTTTTCAGCAACCGCACAAAAAACCACCACCTCCAACCTCATAGAAGGAGG
>JAYTGY010000395.1:0-3203 GCA_043733065.1 Ferruginibacter sp. | reverse complement strand
ATTGACGATATATTTATTACACTAATTTTTTAATTTGTAATTTTACCCACAACCGCTAAAAATTACATGCAAAAAATCGATTTCAAAATATTACCAACTACATTGCTAGAGGAGTATCTAAAACAAATAGATAAAAATCTGCAGAGTAATTTTGAAAAGCTAGAAGACAGTGAACTTTCCTTAAATAACTTTAGTTTTTATACATCAGTCTCTGCAGTTTATTCTTCCAAAATAGAAGGAGAAGATATTGAACTCGACTCTTACATTAAGCATAAAAAATTTGGAATAGAGTTTTTGCCAGATTATACAAAAAAGATTGATGATTTATACGATGCATACCAATTTGCAAAGCTGCATGATTTTAATAAAGAAAATATAGCTATAGTTCATACATTGCTCACAAAAAATATTTTGACAACATCGCAACAAGACAAAATTCGTACAGGTAATATGTATGTAACCACACCCGATGGCAAAATTGAGTATGTGGCAGCATCGCCATTTGAAGTAAATAGGGAAATTGAAAAATGGTATACTGATGTGGAGAAATTATTAAACACAAATCTTATAGTAGAAGAAATCTTTTTCTTTGCATCACTCATTCATTTGGTATTTTTAAAAATTCACCCTTTCAATGATGGAAATGGAAGAACATCTAGGTTGATTGAAAAATGGTTTTTAGCAAAAAAAATAGGCGAAAATGCATGGCTTATACAATCGGAAAAATATTATTACGAAAAACTCTCAGTATATTATAGTAATCTCCGTTCATTAGGAATCGAGTACGAATTGCTTGATTATAGCAAAGCCCTTCCTTTTTTAACAATGTTGCCAAAAGCACTAAAATAAACTTACGATTTACAAAAAATCGGTAAATAATTGTAAGCCAGATATTGCATAATCTTCGAGTCATCCCTCTCCACTTGTGGAGAGGGTAAGGGTGAGGTAAAATCCCTTAAATTTGCACCCATGCAACAATACCTTTCTCTCGTAAAACATATAATAGATAATGGCTGCGATAAAGCCGATCGCACAGGCACAGGCACACGCAGTATTTTTGGCCACCAAATGCGGTTCAATTTAGCAGATGGTTTCCCTATGGTAACAACAAAAAAATTACATTTAAAAAGTATCATACACGAGCTACTTTGGTTTTTGCAAGGCGATACAAATATTGCTTATCTCAAAGAACACAATGTAAAAATATGGGATGAGTGGGCAGATGAAAATGGAAATCTCGGGCCTGTATATGGCAAGCAATGGCGCAGTTGGAGTGGAGCAAATGGGGTAGAAGTAGATCAAGTAAAAGATGTCATTCATCAATTAAAAAATAATCCAGATAGTAGAAGAATAATTATCAGCGCATGGAATGTGGCAGATTTGCCAAAAATGAAATTGATGCCTTGTCATTGCCTGTTTCAATTTTATGTAGCCCCCTCGCCTGTGGCAGGGGGAAAGGCAAAACTTAGTTGTCAATTATACCAACGCAGTGCAGATGTTTTTTTGGGAGTGCCTTTCAATATAGCATCGTATGCATTACTTACGATGATGATAGCACAAGTATGCGATATGCAGCTCGGCGATTTTGTACACAGCTTTGGCGATGTACATTTGTACAGCAATCATTTCGAACAAGCTAATTTGCAACTTAGCCGAACAGCTTTTCCATTGCCACAAATGAAAATAAACTCGGAAGTAAAAGATATTTTTAGTTTTAAATACGAAGATTTTGAATTGGTGAATTATCAAAGCCATGAAGGAATAAAAGCGCCAGTAGCAATTTAGATTTTAGACTTAAGATTTTAGATTTAAGATTGCTCTAAATTCTAAGCTCTTTGCTTAAATAGGATATACTTCGAATTTAAAACATTATTAATTATTCATTATAAATTATTAATTACTCCATGGTTTCATTAATAGTCGCCACTTCTCTCAACAACACCATTGGCAAAGCAAACGCAATGCTATGGCACTTGCCAGAAGATTTTAAGTTTTTTAAAAATACCACTTGGGGTATGCCTATAATCATGGGAAGAAAAACCTTTGAATCTATTGGTAAAGCATTACCAGGCAGAACAAATATAATTATCACCAGTAACAAAGATTGGCAAGCAGAAGGTACAATAACTGCAACCAGTTTGGAAGAAGCTATTCAACGAGCAAATGAAACTAATGCAAAAGAAATTTTTATAACAGGTGGTGGAGAAATTTACAAACAAAGCATGCCATTAGCCAATAAAATTTATCGTACGCTTGTGCATACAGAAATTGATGGCGATACTTTTTTCCCAGAAATAGATGAAACGATTTGGGAAAAAGTTTTTGAAAAAAATGTAGCAGAGGATGAAAAAAATAAATTTGATATGAGTTTTCAAACTTGGGAGAGGAAAAAAGATTTGAGTTAAAAAACTGTCAGGCTGAGCTTGTCGAAGCCGGGGCTATTCAGAAAACAAGTTCTTTTTATAAACTCACCCGCCTTCGACAAGCTCAGGCTTACAGCTAAAACGTAGAAGGTTTTACACCACAATTAAAATAATTTTTGTTTGTATAATCATTTTACTTTAGCCAAAAAATATTTAAACTATTACCTTACCGCTTCCAACGGCAAAGGCCACGGCGTGCACTCTCCCTTCGTATTTGAGTTTATAAAATTTGTATTGAACGATAAAAATAAATACGAAGTTTATGAAACCATCGAAAAGCAACGACAAATTTTATTAAACGATAAATCGGTAATAGATGTAGAAGATTTTGGCGCAGGCTCCACCGTTATAAAAACAAAACAAAGAGTTGTAAAAGATATTGCCGCTTCATCATTAAAACCAAAAAAGTACAGCCAATTGTTGTTTAGAATGATACAATTCTACATCAAGAAAAATATATTGGAATTGGGTACATCATTTGGCATTACTACATCTTATCTTGCTGCTGCAAAAAACAATCCGTCAGTTACTACGATGGAGGGCTCGCAAAGTATTGCCCATATTGCGCAGCAAAACTTTGAAACATTAAAACTTAAAAATACCAACATCATTAAAGGAGATTTTGAAGAAACACTATCAACGTTTTTAGCCACAACAACAAACATAGATTTTGCTTTTCTTGATGGCAATCATAGAAAAATACCAACACTACAATATTTTAAACAGATTCTTGCTAAATCAAATGAAGAAACCATCATTGTTTTTGATGATATACATTGG
>JAYTGY010000394.1:0-3636 GCA_043733065.1 Ferruginibacter sp. | reverse complement strand
TGCGCTAGGCAAGCCAATGCGCCCATATCTTTATTGTAATTTGGTACTGTTGTAAATATTTTTGAAAGCATTGGTTGCTTTGCATAATTATCTGTAAGGGATACGTAACGATCTTTATCAATTACAACTGCCGGCAAAATTGTTTTTGTTACCTCTGGCCCACGAGGTATAGATCCAAAAAATTTTTCTACCATTTTTAAAACATCTGCAGATTTTATATCGCCACCAATAGTTACCGTAGCATTGTTTGGACCATACCAACGAAGAAAAAAGTTTTTTAAATCTTGTACATCCACTCTATCTAAATCTGCAATGTAACCAATCGTAAGCCAGCTGTATGGGTGACCATATGGATATATATTTTTACTTGCAAACTCACTCACTAAGCCATAAGGTCTGTTATCATAATTTTGACCACGCTCATTTTTTACAGTACTGCGTTGTATCTCAAATTTCTTTTGCGTAACGGCATCAAGCAAAAAACCCATACGATCACTTTCTAACCAAAGCATTTTTTCCAATTGGTTAGATGGTACTGTTTCAAAATAATTTGTACGATCTAAATTTGTACTCCCATTTAAAGTACCTCCTGCACCACTTATAATTTTAAAATGTTGTTCGTCTGCTACATTATCACTTCCCTGAAACATCATATGCTCAAAAAAATGAGCAAACCCACTTTTGCCAATTTCTTCACGTGCACTCCCTACATGATAAGTAACATCCACATGTACCAATGGATCACTATGATCTTCTGCTAATATAACAGTAAGGCCATTTGGTAAAACATATTTTGAATAAGGAATAACGAGTTCATCGCCTGTTTTGGTAACGGTTTCTACTAATTTTGCTTGCCCAATACTTGTAAACGTGGCTAAGCAAATGAATGCAGACGCAAAAAGAAATTTTTTCATAAATGAGTTGTTTTTAATTCAAATAAATTGATGGGTTAAATTTACCACTTATCATTTACTTAATTTAAAATAATAATGATTTTTGTTACTTTTATAAAAAATTAAACCCATGATAAAAAATCACGAAATAGATTATAAAATTTTTGGAGAAGAACTTCAATATGTAGAAATAGAACTTGACCCACAAGAAACTGTAATAGGCGAGCCTGGTGGTTTTATGATGATGGACGATGGCATACAAATGAATACCATTTTTGGCGATGGATCTCAAAACGATAATGGCGGTGGATTTTTAGGTAAATTAATTGGCGCTGGTAAAAGATTGCTAGTGGGCGAAAATTTATTTATGACAGCATTTACAAATATTGGGCAAGGCAAAAAAAGTATAAGTTTTGCCGCTCCATATACTGGTAAAATTATTGCGTTAGACCTTGCACAACTAAACGGAAAAATTATTGCGCAAAAAGATGCATTTCTTTGCGCAGCCAAAGGAGTGAGTGTGGGTATAGAATTTCAAAGAAGATTGGGTACTGGTATTTTTGGTGGCGAAGGGTTTATTATGCAAAAATTAGAGGGTGATGGGCTGGCATTTGTACATGCAGGCGGATATGTTACTGAGCGTACACTACAAGCTGGCGAAATATTAAAAATAGATACTGGCTGTGTAGTAGCTTATACTGCAGGAATAGATTTTGATGTAGAATTTGTAAAAGGAATAAAAAACTGGATGTTTGGTGGCGAAGGTTTGTTTTTTGCAACACTTAAAGGACCTGGAAAAGTATGGATACAATCATTACCAATTAGCCGACTTGCAGGAAGGCTTATGCAATATGGCATGGGAGGCAGAAAAGAAGAAGGAAGTATTTTAGGAGGGCTGGGTAATTTGTTGGATGGTAGGTAGTAAAATTATTTAATTAATAAATCGTTTTTAAGCCAATAGTAATTCTACTTTTACTATTGGCTTTTAATTTTATTTAAAAATTCTTTTGGAGAAAGTACTGGCAAAGTTGTTTCAGCAAATTTTAAAAAATCTTTTTTGTTTCTTGTAATAAAATAATTCATCTTATTTTGCATGGCACCAAAATAAAGAATGGCATCTTCTTTGTCTTTATATATATTTAATAATCCTTTTTGAAAAGTTTCAGTTTTAAAACAACAAGTGTGAACAATTTTTAGAAGTAAATTAATTTGTTCTGGAAGGTCTGTTATATATAATGCATTCGTAACAACAGATTCGCTTACATAAATTTCGATTTCAGCATTTTCTGCCTTTAAAAATAAACTAGCAATGGATACTCTATCAAAATCTCTATTTTCTATTAAATCTATAATGATATTTGTATCTGCAAAAACTTTAACGACCATATTTTTGTTTTAACTTATTTGCTAAAATGTTTTTTTCGGTTCCTCTTGCTGTTTTTGCATTTGGGGCGTTCTCAAATATAGTTTCAGTGATAGATTTGTCACTTAAGCTTTTTGATACTTTTCTTAAATAATCTTCTACAATTTTAGATACACTTGTATTCTTTTTCTTTGCTGCTTTTTTGGCATTTTTAACCACTTCTTCAGAGATGGACAAGGTAAGCTTTGTTGTCATACGTATTTTTTTATAAAAGTACGTATGTTTTATATAATGTCAAAACAAAAATGCCCTTAATTTCTAAAGGGCAGTTTACTTTATTAAAAAACATTTTTATCTCCTATTCAACGTGCTCAACAACTAAAATATGTTTGATGTACAACCATACAATAGTAAAGAGAAAAAAAATGCATATACTATTTCAAGTATTTTGGTGTGTTCATTTCTATTCCCTTTTCTATCATATAAAAACATTTAAAATTTTTCTTTTAATCATATAATTTTTTATTCCTCTCTCCCAATCATCTTTTCACTACTACTCCATTTGGCATTTAATTCTTCAAACTCTTTTGCATCTTCCTCACTAAATTTTTGATTTGCCAATCCTTTTAAATCTGGCTGACCAGCATTTACCCAAGCCGTAAACCAAAACGATGCAATACTTTGAATAGATAAGCGCATTCTCCTTTCTATCATACCATCTAATTTTTTATCGAAAGCAATGGTGAATGCCGATGAGTATTGGCGTATCGTTTTACCGCTTCTAACTTCAAAAGAATATTTTTGATCTTCAGAAAATTGTTTAGTGAGTTCTCTTTCAAAATTTAAAACACTGTCGCTTGCTTTTGCACTTTCCAAAACCCTATCCCAGGTATATTTTAAAGGATCTTTTATGTACTCAGCTTTGCCAATCATAAAATCCCATTCTTTTTCTGCTAGTAATTCTGGTACTCGGCTTTCCCAAAAACCATGTATGCCTTTTTGGTTTGTAAACTGCCCGTTGTGATTGCTATTGGCATGCAAAGGCACGTGAGAGTCGGCAATGTAATGCCCAAGCTCTGCACTTGTTTTCAGTATTTTGCTATAATTTTTTTCTTTAAAAGCGGCTGTAAGCCTGCCAAGCATTACTTGTATATGCCAAGGTACAATGCCTTGCGAGCGTAAAGTATCTTCACTAAATTTTTCTACGGCATCTTTCCATTTGTGTGGTAAGTTTTCAAAAGGGTATTTGCCATAATAATCTAAATCAATATAATGCCTTGGCGCTTCATCTTTTACTGCATAACGTCGTTTGTCGGGGTCCACAGCATGTTCTGTTATAAAATTTATATTGGGTTTATATAGCACCATCATTTCTGGTGG
>JAYTGY010000393.1:0-7210 GCA_043733065.1 Ferruginibacter sp. | reverse complement strand
GCAAATAATGAAAAGCCATATACTTTTTCCCCATCTACGAACCCTAACGTTGCCAAACTAATAAAAACACCTCTTAGGTTTTGATTAATAACTATAGATGGTCTGCTTTCACAATTATTAAATGAAGGGTCTTTTTGAAAAATAACAAAATCTCTTGAATTGGCTAAAAGCTTATTTCCAAATCTTGATGCAGAAATAGCCATTATTGGTGTAACATAACCAGAGACATCGTTTGTTACATTGTTTATTGATTTTATTCCTCCTATTTTAAAAGGATTACCAGTTTCACTTGCATCATAAATGGTAAAACCTACCTTACGAAGATCTGAACCTGGGGCGGGTAAAAAACCGTTTTGAAAAATATAATCTATACGCTCTATGTTAGCATAATGAACATTTAGATTACTGTTTTGAAAAATATTATGAAAGCCAGTATTGATATTATTAGAAACCAAAGCTGTTTCCATATTATTTACTTCAGGGCCATTTAATGATATTACTCCACTGGCTACTGAAGATGCTGGTGATGCATTTGCAGCTACAAAAAATGGAAAATAATTTCCATCATTACCAACCGATGCATTGGCTACTCTTTTTACTTTGGCTATCATCGAAAATGGCAACCGATTCCCATCACCAATTCCGTCTATCTTCACATCGGTTATGGAAACAATATTTGCTGTGCCTGCATTAAATACTAATTTAAAATCTGTACCTGTACTATCCCATCTTCCAGATAATCCAGTAATGGCACTTTGTACGCCAGCTCCTTTTCTATTAAAAATAGTGTCGGAAATTGGAGCATTACTACTACCAGTAACAATGCCTGTGATGCCATATTGTGCAAAAATGTTTTGGCAAAAAAACAAAGCAATTGCAGTTTGAAAAATGACTAATGATTTAGATTTCATAAGTATGGTTTTTAAAATAATATCTTCAAAATTATTTTTACTAAACAGATAAACATTACTTTATTAATTACAATATTTTATTTAGTGTAATACTATTATGAATATATAACATTTAAATTATGATTTTATTGTACGTTGTAGTAAAGATTTTATAGAAAATGGGGCATTTTTAATAAAATTATAAACAAAGTAATACATAGAATTAAAAATAATTATCAGAAAAATATCTTATTTATAACTTACTTATATTTTACATAGATTTGTTTTGGCAAAAACATTATTGTAACAAATAATTTCAAATCGAGAGTTAATTTTTTGAAAACACTTGGCATTTCTTCTACAAAAAAAATCCCGAAGCAAGGTGCTTCGGGAAATATAAAAATGTGAGGTATTTTAATTCAAACTCCTAAAATCTACCGGTACCAATTTACTCACACCGGCTTCTTGCATGGTAACGCCATAAATAACGTCCACCGCACTCATGGTTTGTTTATTGTGGGTTACAATAATAAACTGGCTGTTTTCGCTAAACTGCTTTATCATATTTGTAAACTTACCTACGTTCGCATCGTCGAGTGGCGCATCAACCTCATCTAATATACAAAACGGTGCGGGCTTTATGAGGTATATGGCAAACAACAACGCCGTAGCGGTTAATGTTTTTTCTCCTCCACTTAGCTGCCCTATTGATGATGGTCGTTTGCCTTTTGGTTTTGCTACAATATCAATACCAGTTTCTGCAAGGTTATCCGGATCTACCAATACCATATCTGCTGTATCTTCATCGGTAAACAATGCCTTAAATACTTTTTGAAAATTTTCTCTTGTTTTGTTGAACGTTTCTAAAAATTGTTGGTTGGCCGTTGCTTCTACTTCTTGTATAGTTTGCATTAGGCTATCTTTTGCAGTAACCAAATCGTTCTTTTGCTCCAAAATAAATTCGTAGCGTTTTTTCATTTCGGTGTAAGCTTCAATAGCCGTTGGGTTTACTTCGCCAATATTTTCCAAGCGTTTTCTCATACGCTCGTTGCGCTCTTTCAAATCTTCTACTGCGTCAGTGCCAGTACGTGGTTCGTCAATAATCACATCTAAATCTACTTTAAATTCTACGCTCAATCTTTCCTTCATACCACTAAGTTGTAGCTTAAGGTCAGTAAGTTTGTCTTTTATTTCGTTTAGTAAGGTATCTATTATTTCTTTGCTCTTTTGCTTTTGGCGCAGCACCGATTCTTTTTCTGTTAATGCATTTCTAAGATTGTAGTATGCTTGGTCTGCCTCGTTTAATTTTAACTCTTCGGCTTCTTTATTTTGCAACATGCCTATAAGCAAGTCTTCCAATTCCTTCAAACTATTTGCAGTAGTGGTTATAGCTTCGTCTGCATCTTTTAATTGTATGCTGCTGCTTTCTACCTGTGTTTGCAACTCGGCCAGTTGGTTAGTTTTAAAAGCAAGTTCTGCAGTAAGCGATACTACTTTACTTTGTTGTTTGGTAAAATTTAAATTGCTTTCGTTGTAAGCTGCACCTGCAAAATTATATTCTTGCTCTGCACTTGCATACGATGCTTCTACGCCTTGCAACTTATCTGCAAGTTCTTCAAGTTGTGTATTAAATTTATCTAACTCCGTTCTTGTATCTGCAATAGCATCATGGTTTTGCTGCAATTGCGTTGTCATTTCTGCATCTCTATTGCTGCCAGTAGTTTGCTGATGATGCAGGTTTTCTATTTTATTTTGTAAAGAGAAAACAAGATTGGTTAAGTTATTAATATCTTGTTGTGTTTGTTTTAGAGCGGTTTCATTTAACTGCTCATTATATTGCATAACCTCGTTGTGCTTCTTTTGTATTTCTGTTTTTAATGCAGTTACGTTAGCATTTTGTACAATAATTTCTGCTTGTAGTTTTTCTAAGTTTTTTGCACGGCCAATTTTCTTGCCTTCAAACAAACCTACACTACCGCCTGTAATGCTATATTTTCCT
Organism: Ferruginibacter sp.; assembly: GCA_043733065.1. GTDB lineage: Bacteria > Bacteroidota > Bacteroidia > Chitinophagales > Chitinophagaceae > Ferruginibacter. The sequence goes on along the minus strand of JAYTGY010000393.1, from coordinate 4,321 downwards.
TTTACAAATTTTCCTGTTTTTTCTAAAATAATGGCATTCTCGTTATCCTGACCTAAAGGATCAGGGCCATTCAGCATCATTTCATTCTGCGCAATAAAAACATTGCCCAACAATTGCTTGGCAAGCGTTTTATATTTTGCATCAATCTCTATCACATCAAGCGCAGCAATAGTTCCACTTGGTTTTGTGTGTTGTGTAGCATCAGTAAATTTATCCAACAAAAAGAAATTTGCTTTTCCTTTTTTATTATCGGCCAATAAACTAATGGCTTGCAATCCTTCTTGCAAATTGTTTACTACGTAATAATTTAAATATTGATCCAGCACATTTTCTACAGCTGCACGATATTCTTCTTGTACAAAAATAATATCGCTAAGCAATGGTGCATCTTTGTTCCATCCATTATTGTTGTGCAAAAACTTTACACTTTCAGGATAGCCTTCCATGCTATCTACCAAGCTTTTCAGCAAGTCGTACTCATTGGTACGAGCATCAAGTGTGCGGCTTTCTTCTGCCAAATTATTTCGCATGCCTTCCATCATATTTTGCGTAGCCAATATTTGATCTTTGGTACGGTCTTGATGTTCTTGTAGCGTTTGTAATTCTTTTTTCTTAAGTTCTAACTCGGTTTCTTTTTCTTTTTTCTCTGCTTCTAATGTTTGCAATTGGCTTGTACGCAATTTTTGCTCTTCGCTCAACTGCAAAATCGTTCTTTGCAAATTTTGTATGCTGGTATCGGCTACGGCTACTTTTTTCTCCGAATCAAATCTGCTAAGTTGTAATGCCTGGTTTTCTTTTCGCAATGCGTCAATGCTGCTTCGTTTATCATCAAACAAACGGCGCTTCTCCTCTACTGCTTCTTTTAGGTTTTCTAATTTATCTTCTAGCTCGGTTACTTTTACTTCTTCATCGGTTATTTGCAAACCAGTAAAAGCAATGCTTTCTTGTAAGCCAGTTAATTGTCCACTTGCTTTTTTCAAAAACTCATCAAGATTCGTTTTTGTCTCTTTTGCAAAAATTAATTTTTGACTGCTAAGGTTTTTTTCGTTTTCCTTGCTGCGCACTTTATCCAACATATCGTTGTAGGCATGCTGCATGGCTTGCAAGGCTTTTTCTTTTTCTACAAATGCTAATTTTTCAGCTTCTAGTGCCGCATCTTCACCTGCAATAGCTGTTTCAAGCTCTATACGTTTGTCAACTTCTCCTTGCTGTTGATGATTTAAATCTCTGTAAGTGATATTAAAACCTTCCAACGCCGCTTTAGCCAATTCAATAGAAACCTCTTTATAATCCTTTTTTATTTCAAAATATTTTTCCGCTTTTTTTGCTTGGTTTTCTAAGCTTTTAAGTTGGTTATTTATTTCAAACAATAAATCTTCAATACGAGCTAAATCTTGCTCTGTAGCATCTAATTTTAGCTTTGCTTCTTTCTTTCTTGTTTTATAAATAGTAATACCAGCCGCTTGCTCCAGCATTTTCCGGCGACTATTCTCTTTATCCTTAATAATATCATCCACCATGCCCAACTCTATAATGGCATAACTATCGGTACTAATACCAGTATCCATAAACAAATTATGAATATCTTTTAGGCGGCAAGCCACATCGTTTAGGCGATACTCACTCTCACCACTTTTGTAATATTTACGAGTAACGGTTACGGTATTAAACTCCGTAGGCAATAAATTTTTTGTATTTTCAAACGTAAGGCTTACCTCTGCTAAGCCACTAGCATTACGGGTTTTGCTACCATTAAATACCAAACTTTCGAGATTTTCGCTTCGCAGATTGCTTATTTTGTGCTCGCCAATAACCCAGCGAATACTATCAATAATATTGCTCTTGCCACAGCCATTGGGGCCTATTACACCAGTAATACCTTCATCAAAATTGAGCACGGTTTTATCGGCAAAACTCTTAAATCCTTTAATTTCTAAACTCTTTAAACGCACAGTATCTTTTTTTTAAGTGGGGCAGCAAACATACACGAATTTGGTTAAAACTAAAAACGAGTTTGTGGGATAGTTTTCACATGCTATGCACAAAAACTGCGATGTTTGAAAGTTAAAGGTTCAAAGTTGAAGGTTTAGCGCTTTTTGGTCAAGGATAACCTTGAAACATATGGAGTTTGCACAATATTTGATAGCACTTTCATATAATAATAAAAACACATGCAAAAGCACATGGCATTGAACGCCGCAAAAAAGTAGGATAAAGCATTAAAATAGGCAATCTATAGCTCAACTTTCTAACGCTCATTCATCCCCTTCACAAAATCGCTCACCAAATAACTCAACAGTTTACCAGTATTTTCATCTTTTCGTCCATCGTTAAGTTGTGTTGCGCCTTCGCATATATGTAGGTAAGCCGCTCTAGCATGCCTAGCTGTATAAGTAACATATTGCCTTGCAAGCAGTACACTTATACCCGATGGAGTGTGTGCGCTGCTCAAAGCATTTTGTATGCAATCAATATCCAACTCTATACCTGTAAAACTATCGTGCGTAAAATCAACAGCCTGCCCCAAGGCTTGCATAAAACCTTTTCTTTCTCTCAAAAAAATATCTTCGTACGATGTGTATTGCATAAATGGATTTGATAAAATATCTACCAACACATTTTGAGAAACATAATTTTCGTGAAGCCCCAAAATGCTGTATTTACCAAGGTATCCATTGCTTTCCGCATATCTAAATGCATTGCCACTATGCCTTCCTTCCATGCTTCTATAATCGGTATGGGCATCTAAATTAATGGCGTTTAGTTGTGCCAAAGGCAATTCTCCAATTTTAAATAACCCTTTAGAAACACCTTTTAATATTGGATAAGCATTGTTGTGACCACCACCAATTACAATAGGAAATTTTCCGGCTACTGCAATGGCTTTCATTAAAGTTTCTACTTCCTCATCAATTGTATTTACGGCATGTCTATATGCATTTATTTTTTCTTCATCATTAAAAGCATTGTTTTCGATGAGGTATTTTATATCTCCAAAATCAAAATGGCCAAGCAATAAAATATCTTCTCCTGTACAAAAATCATTGCTTTGTATATTTAAAAAAGAATGGAGAAACGGATACCAATTTGTATCTGCTCCTCCAACACCTACATTTGCTTTTACGCCTATATCTTCGGGAATGCCCACCAATACATACTTTGCGGAAGACTGTTCTAATACATTGGGCCATTCTCCATCTTTTGTGGTTTGAATACGCTCACCCAATTTTGTTTCAAATCGTCGGGGTTTTGTTAGGGAGATTAGTTCTTTTTTGTTGTAAAATTTAAAGTGTTTCATGTATAGATTAATTTAAAAGAGGATAAATATGTTTGGAACATAAATTTATGAGGAAAATATTACAAATAACAATAAAATTATAAGGATGATTATATTATTTTGTTTTGCAACGAAGTTTTTTTGCCGAAAAGATGTGAAGGCGTTTTGGTGGAAGAAAGTCGGGAAGGATTTTGCTTCGCAAAATTTTGTTACCACCGAATGCGCAGAAATACAGTTGAAAAAGCTTCACTTTAAATTTACAATTATTACAAAGTCTCTGTAAAAACCTATAAGGTTTTTTACAAACTTCATTAAATTTAGAAGTGCAAAATAAAACCTTATAGGTTTTTGGTAAGTTCTTCAACTTTGAACCATAAACCATGAACTTTTTTATGCCCACCTACCCTTTACCATTACTTTATCAATATTATTCATGCTAAAATTGTAAAATAAAAAAGCAAGTGAAGGTGTTTTTTTTGTGAAAATTAAATCGGCTCTTTTGCCAATCATTATAGAGCCTGTTTCTTTTTCTACTTCCATGGCAAAAGCGCCATTTATTGTTGCTGCATTAATCACTTCTTCGGGTAGCATTTTCATTTGTATGCAACTAAGTGCAGCCACAAAATTCATATTGCCACTTGGTGATGAGCCAGGGTTAAAATCGGATGCGAGTGTAACAGCCGCTCCTGCTTGTATGAGTGCTCGTGCAGGTTGCATGGGCATGCGCAAGAAAAAAGCTGCCGTGGGTAATAAAGTTGCAGCACCGTTATATTTACCTAACAAATCAATTTCTTTTTCTGTTAAAGTTTCTAAATGGTCTAAAGAAATGGCTTTGTTAGCTATACCAACTTCTATACCACCAATACTATTTAATTGGTTTACGTGCAGCTTTGGTTTTAAGCCAACTGCAATGCCTGCCTTGCAAATTTCATCGGTTTCTTCTGGCGAAAAAAATCCTGTTTCGCAAAACACATCTATGTAATCTGCTAAATTTTCTTGAGCAATAATTGGCAACATCTCATTTTTTATTACATCAATATATCC
>JAYTGY010000392.1:0-2340 GCA_043733065.1 Ferruginibacter sp. | reverse complement strand
GGCAAGCATGAAAGCATGGCTCAGTTTGATTTTTTGAAAGAACGTGTGATTATAATAAATGGGTTGAGTAAAGGCTATGCGATGACGGGTTGGCGACTTGGATATCTTGCTGCATCTGCCGATATTGTAAAGGCTTGCGAAAAATTGCAAGGGCAATTTACAAGTGCTACATGCTCTATAACCCAACGTGCAGCTATAGCAGCGCTTACTGGCGACCAAACACCTACACAAGAAATGGTTGCAACCTTTAAAAAACGTAGAGGTAGAGTAATGGAATTATTAAACGATATACCTGGTTTAATTTACAACGAACCGCCTGGTGCGTTTTATGTTTTTCCTGATGTGAGTTCGTATTTTGGTAAAAAAACTCCTTTGGGCAATGTGATTGAAAATGCAGATGAATTGTGTATGTATTTACTAAACGATGCTAATGTATCTATCGTTACTGGTAAAGCTTTTGGGCAACCAAAATGTGTGCGTATGAGTTTTGCAATAAGTACTGCAAATATTGAAAAAGGTTTTGCAAAAATAAAGAAGGCTTTGGGGGAGTTGGGTTTTTAATAATTAATTTTTTGATATTAAATTTTTGTATGAAGTTAGACAGGTATAAGGTAAAGGTTACCTCTTCTTTTTTGAATTACGACTTTTATAGTATTGGGCCACAAGGAAAGATTAAGAAAAGAATAGCATTTAGATTATTCAACAATACTGAAAATGTATATAATCTAGGGTTTGGGGATGTTGGAGCAGGTGGGGAAATCAATGATTTAATAGTTACAAATAATGCTGACAGTCAAAAAGTGTTGGCAACGGTAGCAATGTCGGTATTTAAATTTTTTGAAAAGTATCCGACTTCATTTATTTTTGTAATTGGAAGTACAGAAACACGAACTCGGCTATATAGGATTGCAATTGCAAATAACTTAGATGAAATAAAACAGAATTTTGATATTTTTGGATCTATAAATAATGCTTGGGAATCTTTTGGAATAAACAGAAATTATCAATCTTTTCTTTTGAGAGTTAAAGTAAAAATTAAATGATTTTAAAATGAAAAATACAATAACTACACTATCCATATCTGAACTTAAAAAAGCGGCTAAAAAAATAAAAGTTAGCAAGCGACTAGATACAGTAGAAGATGCCCCTTTTTTTAAGAAAAAAATGGAAAAAGGCGCTAAAATTTTAGCAATTGCTGGTTTGCCAAAATAGGTGAATATCTCTTTTAATTGTGCACCCTCTCCAAATTTGCTAACAATTTTTCATGCAATGCCACCACTTGCGGTATCAATAATTCCTTTTCATCATTTACAATTACAAAATCACAACGGTTTATTTTTTCTTCTTCGTTCATTTGTTTTTGCATACGAGCAAGTACGGCTTCTTCAGTAATATTATCTCTTAGCATTACACGTTGTATGCGCAAGGGGAGAGGAGTTTGTACACCAATAACTAAGTCTAATTGTTTTTCTGCAGCAGCTTCAAAAATAAGTGCAGCTTCTTTTATAGCGTATAGGGCAGTTTGTTTGCTCATCCACAACTCAGCATTGGCAATAGTTGCAGGATGTATGATGGAATTAATAACTTTTGTTTTTTCTGTATCTGAAAAAATTACGGAAGAGAGGTAAGGGCGATTTAGTTTTCCATCTATATAACTTTCTTCGCCAAAATGAGTAATGATTTGTTGCTTTAAATTTTCATCTTCATTCATCAATCGTTTGGCTGCATCATCGGCATAATAAACAGGAATGCCGAGCACTTCAAAAATATGTGCTACGGTAGTTTTACCAGAGCCAATACCGCCAGTGAGACCAATCTTTAGCATATTTTAGATTTAATAATTAAGATGTAAGATTTTTCCTACATCAGAAAATCTTACATCTTAAATCAAAAATTATTTTGCCGCAACATCAGTAGCAACTTTATTAATATTGGCTGTCCACTCTGGGCTAATGGTGCTTTTTTCAATTTTTAAATAACTACCTGGGCTAGTTTCTAACAACATTGTTCCATCGTCATTTATTTTATTGATGGTGCCATGTATGCCAGCAATGGTTACTACTTTATCGCCTTTTTGCATTTCTTCTATACGTTTTTTTGCTTCTTTTGCTTTCTTTTGTTGTGGGCGTATCATAAAAAAATAAAATACTAAAATCATTCCACCCATCATTAACATAGTTGGTAAGGATGATCCACCTGGTGTTGCTTGTAAAAAAATACCTAACATCATTGTTGTTGTTTTTATTTGGCTTTATAAGCCGTGAATATTAAAATTTATTTTTCTTTTTTTGCTAATACTTCTCCTCTTAATAACAACTCAGGAAAAGCTGGTTCTGCATT
>JAYTGY010000391.1:0-10240 GCA_043733065.1 Ferruginibacter sp. | reverse complement strand
AAAATACAATTGCTCATCCACCTTAGGCATTTGTTTTTGCTGGTCTGCCAAATAATAGTTTTCGCTTTTTTGTAATTTTACTCTAATCCCTTCTTCGCTTAAAAATTTAATTAACGCACCATTTTTTGGTAAGCCACGGTGTGCACGCATCAAAGCCAATCCGCCATCTTTAGGATCGTCATTGCCTTCTGCAATTTTCTTTTTGGCTTCTATTAAAAAACCATTTACTGCTTTGCGTTGCGCCTCTACAAGCTTTTCTATACGAGGTTTAAGATCAAAAAATTGTTGTGTGTTATCGCTATGGCCCACTGGTCCCGAAATAATTAATGGCGTACGAGCATCATCTATCAATACACTATCCACCTCATCTACCATGGCATAATGGTGTTTGCGTTGTACCATTTCGTCAGGCGAATGCACCATATTATCTCTTAGGTAATCAAAACCAAATTCGTTATTGGTACCATAAGTAATGTCTGCATTATAAGCCTTGCGACGAGCATCGCCATTGGGTTCGTGCTTGTCAATACAATCCACACGCAGCCCAAGCCATTCAAAAATTGGTCCGTTCCATTCACTATCTCTTTTTGCTAAGTAATCATTCACGGTTACGATGTGTACACCTTCGCCCGCAAGCGCATTCAAGTAAGCAGGTAATGTACTCACAAGGGTTTTACCTTCACCTGTTGCCATTTCGGCAATTCTGCCAGAGTGTAATACGGCACCACCAATAAGCTGCACATCGTAATGTACCATGTTCCAGGTAACCAAATTACCTGCGGCGTTCCAACTATTTTTGTGAATGGCTTTATCGCCTTCTATGGTTACGTTTTTATTTTGCGTAGCCAATTCTCTGTCTAAATCAGTAGCAGTAGAAGTAAGGGTTTCGTTTTCTTTAAAACGGCGGCTCGTTTCTTTTACCACTGCAAAAGCTTCGGGTAAAATTTCTTTTAAAATTTCTTCTATCTTTTCGTTTCGCTGTTTGCTAAGCACATCTATTTCTTTGTAAATAGCATCTCTACCGTCAATATCGGCAGTACCAAGTTGTTCAGCATTGTCTTTTTTGGTTTGAATATCTTTATCAATCTGAGACAAATATTCTTTTATACGATTTTTAAATTCTATCGTTTTGCTACGCAATTGATCGTTGGATAGCGCTTGGTATTCTGCAAAAAAGCGATTGGTTTTTTCTACTTCTGGCGAAATTTTCTTTACATCTTTCTCGCTTTTGTTACCACCAAACATTTTAGAAATAAATGAGAGCATAAATATGTTTTATTATAAAAGTTTATTGTTTTGATGCCATTACTTGTCAAATATGGTGCTTGTGTTTGTTTTTAGCCAAAATGACAGTGTTTCCCAATTTTTATATAGGGTTGCAAATGTACAAATAAGTTTTGGGGAAATGGTAGGGTGAGTTTTAGTAATAATTTATCTTTTTTTAAGCTAAATTGCATGAAATATTTAGAATAAAAATTACTACTAATTATATACTTTTAATAAATTTAGGGTAATCTTCTGTATGATTATTGGTTACTTTTTTAATATTATACAAATCGTTTTCAATATCAAAAGAAATATACCAACTGGTTTTAGTACTATGTTTGTAAGTGCAATAGAATTTGCCGAATTTATTAACGTTAGTAACTTTATGTTTTAGAGATGGGATACTGTAGATGAAATCTATAATATTCAATACATACAACTCAGCGCTCTCAACAAAACCAAAGTATTCGTTCTTTTATAATATTTCCATCAGGTTAAATATTTCATCTTCTACATCTTGAAGGATAATTACTTATCCCATAATTGCCTAACTCGCTTTAATAAATTTTCTTTTAACTGCTCTACAGTTATTCCGTTTTCTCTATCAATTTGAAATTGAGTTTTAGGCTGAATAGCTTTATTCCTATTTGAAGCTAGAATTTCCTGAGTATTCTTTTTATTACTCGTTTTTTGATTTGTATTTATTGTTTGTAACACCTTTTTACATTTTATTGATGCAATTTAAGGTATTTATTTATACAAAATATACTAAATCCCCTTCCAATTCCCACCCTTTTTCCTTACTTTTGCGCCTTTAAAAACGCAGATACTTAAATAACAATAGCATGAGCGGCGCATTAAAAGAAGTAAGAACCCGAATAAAAAGTGTACAAAGTACCCAACAAATTACAAAAGCCATGAAAATGGTGAGTGCGGCAAAGCTTCGCCGTGCGCAAGATGCCATTACACAGATGCGCCCATATGCACACAAATTGCAAGAAATGCTTAGCAATATTGTAAGCGGCAGTGGTGGAGATATGACCATGACTTTGGCTACAGAAAGAGCTGTGGAGAAAGTAATGATAATAGTGGTAACGAGTGATCGTGGCCTTTGTGGTGGGTATAATAGTAATTTGATTAAACTAGCAAAATCGCTTTTGGTAGATAAATATGCGGCACAACATGCCAAAGGAAATGTATCTTTTTTGCCTATTGGGAAAAAAGGATACGAGCATTTTTCTAAAAATGGTTTTAAAGTAGTAGATAATTTTTGGGATATTTTTACTGGGCTTAGTTTTGAAAAAGTACAAGCTGCCGCAAAATATGCTATGAATGCTTTTGCAAATGGAGAAGTAGATAAAGTAGAATTGATTTTTAGCGAATTTAAAAATGCTGCTACACAAGAATATATTGCAGAGCAATTTTTGCCAGTACAAAAAGCAGCAGCAACAACATCTAAAGTAAATGCAGATTTTATTTATGAGCCAAGCAAAGAAGTATTGGTAACAGAGTTGATGCCAAAAATATTGAACACACAATTATTTAAAGCAGTGTTAGACGGCAATGCAAGTGAGCATGGTGCACGTATGACTGCTATGGATAAAGCAAGTGACAATGCAAACGAATTATTAAAATCATTAAAAATAAGTTACAACCGTGCAAGGCAAGCGGCTATTACAACAGAGCTTAGTGAGATTGTGAGTGGAGCGGCGGCGTTAAATGGTTAATAATTTAATTAGCTAATTCGATAATATGCTAATGTGCTAATTTTTTAAACTTGAAAAGGTTTTCAAAATAGAAACGAACATTTATCGCATTGCATAATTTCAAATAAATTATTTTTTTAATTTAAAATACTCTATAAATTATTAGAGACCCCATTAGCTAATTAGCACATCAGCAAATTAGCTAATTAAGAAAAATGGAAATATCTCAAATCATACCACATATAGAAGCATTAATTTTTGCTAGCGATAAAGCATTATCAGCTGCAGAAATTACTGAACTTATTAATACTGCTCTCGGTTTTATAGAAGACCGTGCAGATACAGAGCAAGTACAAGCTGCCATTGATGGTATAAAAGAAAAATACGATAGCGAGTTTTATGCATTTGAACTTAAGCAAAGTGGTGGTGGCTGGCAGTTTCTTACAAAGTCAGAATACCACAAAACAGTTGCACTAATTAATGGCGATAAATTTATTAAAAGATTATCTACCGCATCGCTTGAAACGCTTAGTATTATTGCATATAAGCAACCCATTACCAAAAGCGAAATAGAAAGTATACGTGGAGTAAACTGCGATTATGCCGTACAAAAATTATTAGAAAAAGATTTAGTAATCATTAGCGGTAGAAATGAAGATGCGGTAGGTAAGCCATTAATTTATTCTACATCAAAATCGTTTATGGATTACTTTGGCATAAACAGTGCAGACGAATTGCCAAAAATAAGCGAAGTGTTTTTAGAAGAAACGGTACGAGCAACCGAAATGAATCAACATGAGCAAATTGAAGAAGAAACTTTACATGTGCATGATGTAGTAGGTGAGTCGGGTGAGTTGCATATTGCAGAAGGCGAAGTGCCTACGCATATACATGTGGATGCCCATGAAGAAGAAGTTGCAATTTTGGAAGAAGAAATAAAACAAGATAAACAGAACGAAGACGAAGAGGAAGCATCGTAAAATATCATTGTACAAAAGATTTTTTATAGAAAGCATTCCTCAAAAAGGAATGCTTTTTTTAGGCCCTGGCCTCCCTAAATCCCTCCGAAGGAGGTACTTGGAACTCTAAGAAGTTGGAAAGGTTTTGAAGATAGCATAGTGTGGCAGTTAACTTTTTTTGTGATATTTTTTACTTAAGGATTGGTTTTGCTTTAAAATTATTCTACGGATTTGTATATTTATAAAAAGAACAATAAACATTTTTATTAACTCTAAAAATTCACAGACTCTAAAAGTCCCCCTGCGGGGGATTTAGGGGGCTAATTAAACAATGAATCATCTTTCCCACGAACATCTAACCAACCTAGCAAGCCAATACGGCACGCCATTGTACGTTTATAATGCCGAAAGCATAAAAACACAATACGAAAAATTGACGCACGCATTTAGAAATAGTGATGCAAAGTTTTTCTATGCTTGTAAATCGCTTACCAATGTAAATGTGTTGCGTTATGTACGCTCGCTTGGGGGCTCATTAGATTGTGTAAGTGTAAACGAAGTAAAACTTGGATTGATAGCAGGTTTCCCAAAGGAAGAAATTTTATATACACCAAACTGTGTAGATTTTGAAGAAATATTAGAAGTAAAAGAACTCGGTGTAAATATTAACCTAGATAATATTTCTATCCTCGAACAATTTGGAAATAGATTTGGCAACAGCTACCCAATTTGCATTCGGTTAAACCCACACATTTTAGCAGGAGGTAATTATAAAATTTCTACAGGGCATATTGATAGTAAGTTTGGAATATCGATACACCAAATGCGCCACATAGAACGCATTGTAAAAACTACCAACCTGCGTGTAGAAGGCATACACATGCATACAGGAAGCGAGATAAAAGATATCAATGTTTTTTTAGAAGGATTGGAAGTAATGTTTTCGATGGCCACTCATTTTCCTGATTTGAAATACATAGACTTAGGCAGTGGTTTTAAAGTGCCTTACCAACCTGGCGATAAAGAAACCGATGTGAATTTGCTAGGCGAAAAAGTAGCCGAAGCATTTGCACAATTTGAAACCGAAACAGGAAAAAAATTGCAAGTGTGGTTTGAACCAGGTAAATTTTTGGTAAGCCAATGCGGTTACTTAATTGTAAAAGCAAATGTAATCAAACAGACCACCTCGGCGGTATTTGTGGGGGTGGATAGTGGCTTCAATCATCTCATACGCCCAATGATGTACGACTCTTATCACCATATAGAAAACTTATCTAACCATGATGGAACGCAACGAATATATAATGTAGTTGGCAATATTTGTGAGACAGATACTTTTGCATGGGATAGAACTTTACCCGAAGTAAAAGAAGGCGATTACCTAGCATTTTATAACGCTGGTGCGTATGGTTTTGAAATGAGCAGCAATTTTAACAGCCGCCTACGCCCCGCAGAAGTAATGGTAGAAAATGGAGAAGCAAGGGTGATAAGAAGGAGAGATGTATTTGAAGATTTGTTGAGGGGGCAGGTGATGTAAATATTAAAGCCGCAGTATTTTTCTGCGGCTTTTTAGTAATCTTTTTTCTCTAAAATAAATCATCTCCAACAACCTCATTGCTTACAATACTAAGCGAGTGCTCATTTTGTTTTACGCCATATAACGTAATGAACGTAATAAAAATATTTTTCTTGGTTTTTGTATTTGTTTTAAATATTTCTCGTTTGTCTCTTAAGGTATTTGCATATTGTTGTGTTACTTCAAAAGCTGCATTATGAAATTTTATTTCGCACATGGTTATACAATTATCTGCTCTATCAATCAGTAAATCTATTTGGCAGCCTTCTTCTGTTTTTATGCCTTTTTTTATCCACGAATATTCATTGCTTGCTATGCCACTAATGCCTAGCTTGTTTTTTATTTTTGCTACATGTTTCATGCAAATTGTTTCAAACGCATAACCACACCATATTTTGTACGATTGTTTGTTAAAAACAGTTGTCCAGTCTGTTATTTTACTTTTGTATATAAACTTAAAATAGAATAAACTAAATTCATCTATCAGTCTATATAATTTATCTTCTTTGGTTTTGTTTATTGGAAAAATTTCTGTTATAAAACCGCATTCTAATAATTCGCTTAGTAAAGTTGTCATTCCGCCACCACTGCTCAATCCTGTTTCTGTAATTATTTCTTGCCTTGTTAATCCTTTATTTTTATTTGCTAATGCCTGTATAATTATTTCATGTAAATGAGCATTTTTAAATAATGAAGCATATAAGTTATTAAACTCATTTTTTAAAGTAGCTTTTGGCGCAAAGCAAAGCTCATGTATAATTTGTACTACACTTTTTCCTTTTGTAATGTCTTTATAGTAAAATGGCACACCGCCAATACACATGTATAATTCAATAACATCTTTTTTTGAAAGCTGAATATTCTTCGATATTAAATACTCATTCGTTTCTGCCAATGTAAAAGGGAAAAGCCGAATAGTTTTTGTTACTCTATTGTGTAAACCACCTCGGTTATTAATTACTTTATTAATAATCCAAGATGCTGCAGAGCCACATATCGTTAAAATGATATCATCTCGCTTGCTACAAAATTGATTCCAAAAATTATCTAAAGCTGCTAAGAAACCTGAACGTGGCGTATCAAACCAAGATATTTCGTCTAAAAATATTACCTTTTTCTTTTTGCCTTTTAACGAAAGTATATATTGTTTTAGTAAAGCAAATGCTTGTAACCAAGTTTTGGGTGGAGATGAAAACCGTAGGTTGGGCATCACCTCTAATAATACAAGCCAAAAGCTTTCTAGTTGTTGCGGCATTTCATTTTCATGAATACCACTCGCCTCAAAAATTATATTTGAATCTAAGACTTGCCTTAACAAATATGTTTTACCAATTCTACGTCGCCCATACATTGCTACAAATTCTGAACTGTCAGATTTTAGTATCGTTTCTAGCATTTCTATTTCATCTTTTCTCCCTACAATTTTCATTTGTTAGCGTTTATAGTTCGCCAAATATACTATTTTTTGTATTAACTTGGCAGCTTATAAAATTTATAATTCGCCAAGTATATCATATTTTATATCAACTTGGCGAACTATAGGCTAGCAACTATCTTTTAATTCCTTGCTTTAATGCTGCTGAACAAACTTTAAATCAATACGCTGCGAAAATGCAAATATTTTTTCTGATGAAATGAAGTTAAAAAATTCCTAAAACCCGCACTCCCCAAAAAATATTTTTGTAATGTCAAAATTTCTTCTAACATTTACGTAAGCAATTTTATTGCGCTCACCTTTCATAAACAAACTACCATGTCAGCCTTCAATTTATTTAGAAGCCGCAATGCTGTTGCGAAAGCAGCTTTATGCCTTTTCGCCATTGTTTTCGTTACCAATTCTTGCAAAAAAAACAACAACCAAAAATGGTTGGATGTAGATCCAGAATTTTCAAAATATGTAGAAGCCTACACCACGGGCATTGTTTCTAAAACCAGTAGTGTACGTGTGCAACTCTCCACAGATGCAGCTACCACGCATACTGTAGGGCAACCAGTAAGCGATAAGTTATTTGATTTATCGCCAAGTGTAAAAGGAAAAGCTACATGGATAGATGCACGTACAATAGAATTTAAACCAGAAAAAAACCTAGATGCAGATAAATTATATAAAGTAAATTTTAACCTTGGCAAAGTAACCAAAGTGCCAAGCAAATTTGATGAACTAAAATTTAATTTTCAAACCACCAAGCCATCTTTTAAAGTAACGAATAATGGTTTGCGCAGCGAAGCCATAAAAAACAAAATGCGCTTAGAGGGAGAATTGACTACCGCCGATGCTGAAGATGTAAAACAAATTGAAAACATTTTGACCGCTAGCCAAAGTAATAAAAACCTAAAAATAACTTGGCAACACTCCAATGCAGGAAAAACACATGGCTACAGTATTACTGGAATAGAACGCAATGCCAATGCGGAAACAGCATTAAATTTAAAATGGAATGGAAAGCCAATGGGCATGGAAGTTGTGGGCAGTGAAGAAATTGCTGTACCAGCCCAAGGCGATTTTAAAGTGCTAAATGTAACAGCTGTGAACGATGCACAACAATATGCATCGGTACAATTTAGTGAGCCAATAGCAGTGGGGCAAGATCTTACAGGGTTGCTTACGATAGCTAACCAAACCGATGTGGCTTATACCATCAATGGCAGCGAAGTGAAATTATTTTCGGACAAACCATTGGATGGAAATTATACAGTGAATGTAAACACTGGGGTAAAAGATAGTTGGGGCGAATCTTTAGCAGCGGGTTTCAAATCAAATATTATTTTTGAAAATAAAAAACCATCTGCAAAAATTTTGGGCAAAGGAAATATTTTACCTACATCTGGTAAATTGGTTTTGCCTTTTGATGCCATTAATTTAAGTGCGGTGGATATTAGCATCATAAAAATTTATGAAAACAATGTGCCACAATTTTTACAGCAAAACCAATTGGGTGGCGACCAAGAACTGCGACGTGTAGCAAAACCAATTGTGCAAAAAACCTTACGATTGGATGATGATAAAACGCTCGACCTTCATACTAAACAACGGTTCTCTTTAGATATAGATAAATTTCTGAAAACTGAGCCAGGCGCTATTTACAGGGTTACCATTGGGTTTAGACCTACTTACTCTTTATATACAAAAATGGCCAGCGATACATTGCCCGATGAAGAAAATAGGAATAATGATTATTATGAAGAAGAAGGAAATTATTATGGCGATAATAATGGCAAAGATGACTACGATGCCTTTTGGGAAAACTACGATAATTATTACCCACGAGGATATAGCTGGGAAAGAAAAGATGATCCAACGAGCAATTCGTATTTTAATAAGGATAGGTGGAGCAGCAGAAATATTTTAGCAAGTAATATTGGGCTTACGGCAAAAAAAGGAAACGATAATTCTTTAATGATTGCAGTGAGTAGCATTATTTCTACCGAGCCAATGAGTAGTGTGGACTTGATAGCCATGGATTATCAAAGCCAAGTGATAGGCAAAGGAAGCAGTGGGAGCGACGGTTTTGGCACAATAACATTAAAACAAAAACCATATTTGCTTATTGCAAAAAAAGGAAAAGAACGGGGGTATTTAAAATTGGATGATGGGAATTCTCTTTCGCTGAGCAAATTTGATGTGAGTGGCGAAGAAATAAAAAATGGTATTAAAGGATTTATTTTTGGAGAAAGAGGCGTGTGGCGACCAGGTGATAGTTTGTACCTCAATTGTATTTTGGAAGATAAAACAGGCAACCTACCAAAAGATATGCCTTTGGAATTTAGTTTAATTTCTCCACAAGGGCAGTTGTTTAAAAAACTCGTACAACCCAATGCTACAGATGGTTTCAATGTTTTTAAAACAAATACAGATGCATCATCGCCCACAGGAAATTGGTTGGCACGAGTAAAAGTTGGTGGAGCAATATTTGAAAAAACAATAAAAATAGAAACGGTAATGCCCAACCGTTTAAAAATAAATATGGATTTTGGTGCTGATGCTATGCTTGGGGTAAACAGCACCAATACAGGAAAAATAAATGCAAAGTGGTTGTTTGGTAGTCCAGGCAAAAATTTAAAAGCAAAAATAGATGCTACGCTAAGCAAACGAGGAACAAGCTTTACAAAATTTCCCGATTTTGATTTTGATAATCCAACATCAAATTATAGCACACAAATAAAAACAATTTTTGATGGCACTTTAGATGAAAATGGCGATGCCAATTTAAAACCCGATTTTCAAACAGATGGTGCAGCACCAGGCATGCTTACTGCAAGTTTATTGACCAAAGTTTTTGAACCCGGTGGAAGTTTTAGCATTGATAATATGAGCATACAATACAGCCCATACAAATCGTATGCAGGTATAAAAATGCCAAAGGGAGAGCAACCTTTTAATTATTTGCTTACTGGAAAAAGTCACAATGTAGAAATTGTAGATGTAGATGATAAAGGAAATGCTTTGCCAGGAAACCAAACCGTGGAAGTACAATTTTACAAAATACAATGGCGCTGGTGGTGGGATGCTGGAGGCGATAATTTTAGCAATTTTACGCAGGATGAATACAATAAACTAATAAAGAGCGACAGCGTAAGATTGAGCAATGGCAAGAGTTTATGGAGTTTTAAAACAGGTGCAACAGAATGGGGACGTTATTTAATTTTGGTAAAAGATAAAGCAAGTGGACATATAACTGGCAGCACTTTTTATATAGATGAACCTGGCTGGCAAAGCAGAAGTGGCGAAGATG
>JAYTGY010000390.1:0-2739 GCA_043733065.1 Ferruginibacter sp. | reverse complement strand
TGGTATATAAAAGTCCCTTTTCAAATAAATGCGATTTGTATAGCATCTTTAATCATCCTTTTATTTCTCTTTAATGTTTTATCTATTGAAAAACGTTATAAGTTTCAATGGTTGCAAGGTTTATTGATAAGCGCTGTTATTTTTTGTATAGCTATATTTTTATGTTGGCAAAAAGATATAAGAAACAACGAAAACTGGTTCGGCAAATATTATAATGATAGTTGCACATTGGTTGTAAAAATAAACGAACCGCCTATTGAAAAAGAAAAATCAATAAAGGCTGATGGTATTGTAGAAACTATTATTCAAAACGGTACGAGACAAAAAGTAGAAGGGAAAATACTTATCTATTTTTCAAAAGAAGATAGCATTGTAACACCAAAGTATGGAGATAAAATTTTAATACAAGGTGGATTACAACAAATAAAAAATGCTGGCAATCCTGGTGGTTTTAATTATAGTCGTTACATGATTTTTCAACAAACGCTTCACCAAGTATATTTAAAGAAAGATAAATTTATTCTGCTAAATGAACATAGCGAAAACAAACTATACTCATTTATATTTTGGGCAAGAACGGCTGTTATAAATACATTGCAAAAATATATTGTAGGTAATAAAAAAGTAAGCGGCATTGCAGAAGCATTACTTATCGGCTACAAAGAAGATTTAGATAAAGATGTAGTGCAAGCTTACAGCAACACAGGCGTAGTGCATATTATAGCTATATCAGGTATGCATTTAGGGTTGATATATGTTGGGTTGGTATGGTTGTTTACTAGGCTGCCATTTGTAAAACGCTCGTCCATTACTAGAGTAATTTTAATACTTGGTTGCCTATGGTTGTTTAGTTTAATTACAGGGGCATCCGCATCTGTGCTACGAAGTGCAGTAATGTTTACTTGCATTATTATTGGGAAAGAATTTTTTAAACAAGCTAGCATTTACAATTCGCTTGCATCTTCAGCATTTTTGTTGTTGTGTTACGATCCTTTTCTATTGTGGGATGTGGGTTTTCAACTAAGTTACTTTGCGGTAGTGGGTATTGTGTGGTTGCAAAAGCCTATTCAAGATTTATATTATTCAAAAAATAAAGCGATACAATATTTATGGGAAATGTGCTCCATAACTATTGCTGCACAAATTCTTACTTTACCTATCTGTATTTATTATTTTCATCAAATACCTACCACATTTTTATTTACCAATTTAATTTGTGTGCCACTTTCTACTGCTATTTTATTTGCAGAAATTGCTTTGGTTATTTGTGCAGCTTTTCCGCCACTAGCAATGCTTGTAGGCAAATTTATTTATGTACTTACATGGTGTATGAATGCACTGATAGAATTTTTCAACAAACTACCGCTTTCGTTAATAGATAAAATATATGCCACCGCCTACACAACTTTGATATTGTATGGCTTTGTGTTTTTATTAGCTGCTGCACTTTTAAGAAGAAATAAAACACTTTTAAAAATATCATTTGCGTTCTTATTTTTATTTGTAGGAATATGGGCTTATGGAAAAATTAAACTTACACAGCAGAAAAAAATTATCGTTTACAATGTAAGCCGACACACCGCCATTGATTTTGTAAGCAATAACAAATTTTGGTTTTATGGCGATGAAGAATTTAGGGAAGATGGCGCATTGCAAAATTTCAATTTAAAGCCTGCTAGGGTTTCTATGCAAGTAGAAGAAAGTAAGGATACTTTAATATCTCTAACTCACTCGGGAAGATTGTGGCAGTTTTACAATAAAAAAATAATGGTTATTGATAGCACTGTACAATTTGAACCAACTATTACCAAGTTAAAAGTTGAAGTATTACTTATTTGTAACAAACCAAAAATAAATATATCCGACATTGTTAAAGCTGTAATGCCCAATATCATTGTATTTGACGCTTCTAACAGTCTGTGGAAAATTGCACAATGGAAAAAAGAATGCGAAGAACTACATTTGCAATACTTTATTACAGGAGAACAAGGGGCTTTTATTTTAGATGCAAAATAAAGCCCCGCCTTAAATATTTTGTAAAGTAAATTTAATTTTAAAACGTCTTACCGCCTTCTCGGCAATTTTAACATGCAAAAAAAAATACAATCTGCACTTATTTCTGTTTTTTATAAAGATGGTTTAGATGCCATCATTCATGAACTAAATAGACTTGGCATTACCATTTATAGTACAGGAGGCACACAAGAATTTATTGAAAAACTAGGAGTAAAATGTGTACCCGTTGAATCACTTACCTCTTATCCTTCAATATTAGGTGGAAGAGTAAAAACGTTGCATCCAAAAGTATTTGGTGGTATTTTAGGTAAAAGAAATGATGAAGTGCATGTGAGTGAAATGAAAGAGCATGATATACCTGAAATAGATTTGGTGATTGTTGACTTATATCCTTTTGAGGAAACAGTTGCTAATACTACTGATGAAAAACAGATAATTGAGAAAATAGATATTGGTGGCCCAAGTATGATTAGAGCCGCTGCAAAAAACCATGCAGATGTAGTGGTAATAGCTGCAAAGAAAGATTATAATTTACTGGAAAATTTATTAAAGGAACAAAACGGTGAAACAACATTAGAACAACGAAAAACCTTTGCCATAAAAGCTTTTGATGTATGTACACATTATGACAATGCAATTTCGTCATATTTTAATTCTTTAGAAGTAACTACTCCTTTCAACAAAGAAAAAAGTTTCTTGCGCTATGGCGAAAACCCACATCAA
>JAYTGY010000389.1:0-2488 GCA_043733065.1 Ferruginibacter sp. | reverse complement strand
TATTAAATGTTTTATAAGCACAAAAACAGTTACATTAGTTTTAAGCAAAATAAATTTTAGGAGAGGACTTAACTATTATAGTATTATTTCGGACTATTTATGAGTTTGGTACAATTTATATAAGTGTAGTATTATGATTACTTAACAAAGCGTTATTTAGGAAAAACCATTCTATAATCTACCCTAATTTTTCCTTTGGTAATATCATCTAATTTACGTTTAATTAAAGTTCTTTTTAGAGGCTTTAAATAATCTATGAAAAGTTTACCTTCCAAATGATCGTATTCGTGCAAAATGACTCTGGCAGTAATACCTGTAAAAGTTTTTGTGTGTTCTAAAAAATTTTCATCGAAGTAGGATAATGTTACTTTTTCTTGACGCATTATATCTTCCCTAATTTTAGGAATGCTGAGGCAGCCTTCGTTATATGACCACAATGCGCCGTCCAAATTTTCTATGTGTGGATTAATAAACACGCCTTTAAAACCTGGAGCATCTGTATAACCATCAGTATCCCCATCTTCATCGTTTTCAAAAATTTGAATGCTATCCATGGTAAAAATTCGAATAGCTTTATTTATTTGTGGTGCCGCCAAACCCACGCCATTGCTATTGTACATGGTTTCCCACATATCTTCGAGCAGTTTTTCTAATCCTTCATAATCAGCTGTAATATCTTCTGCTATTTTTCTTAAAATTGGTGAGCCGTAAGCTACTATGGGTAAATTCATTAATAAATTGTTGTATAGTTAAATTGTTAATCTACAATTTCTGCAAAAATACTTGAAAGGTAAGAATGTACAAATAAAAAAGAGAACATTCTAACAATTAAACATTAGCCTATTTCGAGCCGTGAACGATAAAACTGGTTTTTATGGCTCCTAAAATAGAAGATTATAAGTTATAAAAAAGTTTACAACCAACAAATCAACTAACCCCCATATACTCCTGCAACATAATAGTAGCCGCTATTACATCTACATTTCCTTTTACTTGTCTATCTTTTTTCTTCATGCCCATTTCTATCATAGCCATTTTTGCCATTTTAGATGTGTAGCGTTCATCTACTTGTTTTATGGGCATAAGTGGAAAAGCTTTTTGTATTCTTTCAATGGCTTTTTTTGCTGGTTCGGTACCATGGGTATCTGTATCATCTAAATTTAATGGCATACCAATAATGATGAGTTCCACTTGCTCTGATTCAAAATATTTTTTTAAGAAAGGAATCAGTTCATGTGAATCAATAGTGGTAAGGCCTGTGGCAATAATTTGCATAGGATCGGTAACGGCAATGCCTGTGCGTTTTTTTCCATAATCTATTGCTAGTATTCTTGCCATTTTGTTATTTAACCACAGAGGAACAGAGGAAACAAAGGAGAAATGCTTCTGAATTTTACGGATGCCAACTTTTAAAAAGTTGGCATCCGTAAAATTCACAGCTCCGTTAAAATAGTAAACGCATTCCCCAATCCTTTTGAATTTTTATACAGCACATCTATAAATTCATTTCCATAAACACTCACATATTCCAATACATTGTCCACACGTTCTTGCAAATTATTGTTTGGATACAAAGCTGTTTTCAATTTTTGTATTTGTCTTTGCTGAGCTTCAAATTTTTTCTTCTCTGCCTTAAGCATTTTCTTTTCTAAAATTTCTAATTTGTTCAACGCTTGTGTACGCAAAGCATACACATGCGCATTGAGTGTTGTGTCTATTTTGCCTGCTGCAGTTTTTATATTTTCGTACTGTGCTTTAATGGCTTCTTTTTCATCTTTTAAATCCAATCTCCACTCCGTTTCTTTCTTCACCATTTCTTCTATCAATTGTCTTTCAGGTTTAAAAGTATCTCCATGTTGTAAGCCCAAGCCTTGCATTTTATCAGACAGTTTATTATTTATTATCGCAAATGAATTACGCAATACCAATGGCGGAAAAAATGCACCTGTAGCATCAAATACATTTTTCAATTCTAGCCAATAAGCTATTTCACCACCACCGCCAATAAAGGCAACATTGGGCAAAATTATTTCTTGAAATACGGGGCGTAAAATTACATTTGGACTAAACCGTTCTGCATGATGAAGCAATTCTAGAAAAAGATTTTCTTTTGTAAATTTTATATCAGTATTGGCAATGGCAAAACCATTTTTATCGGCTTCTATTCTTTCTCTCTTATTATCTTTTAAGTAAAATAAATTGATAGCCCTGCCGCTTGCTTGCACTTTATACTCATGCGGAAATGCAGTCACCGTTTGGGATACAGCTTTTTCAGAAAACTGCTCCTCCAATTCTTTTGTAATGATTGGGGCAAAAGCCGATTTTAAATTTTTATCATCTGGCAATAAAACTACCAAGCCATATTCGTTAAACAAATAATGTACAAAATGAAAAGTAGCTTGCTCTATTGTTAACCCTTCTTTGTATGTTTCTCTTACAATATCTACAATGGCAGTTCCATTTTTTTCTACAGCCAATTGTCCTGCTA
>JAYTGY010000388.1:0-2891 GCA_043733065.1 Ferruginibacter sp. | reverse complement strand
GGCTTTATTTCTTACAAAATGCTTTGTAAGTTTGGGCACTTTCTACATATTGGCGACGGCTTATGTATGCCACCTGTAAATATCCCTTTGCAAGGCAATACAGTAAGTGGACCATTTGTTGCTGCCCTTAATATATCAATGGTTGGTGGGTTTTTAGCAGCTTTTCCATACATATTTTATGAATTATGGAAATTTATTAAACCGGCTTTATCGTCCAAAGAATTGAAATATGGAAGTAAAAGTATTTTTTGGGTGTCTTTTTGTTTTTTTCTTGGTGCATCGTTCGGTTATTATGTACTTGCACCGTTTACTTTCAATTTTTTAGCTAATTTTCAGATTGGCACAACTGGCGCATATAAATATTTACCCACTTTAGATGATTATATAAGTACACTGAATAATTTGTTGCTTGGCTGTGGGGTAGCTTTCGAATTGCCGGTTTTAGCGGTAGTTTTAGCTAAAATAGGATTAATTAATGCTAAATTTCTAAAAGCCTCTCGTAGATACGCTTACGTTATAATTCTCATTTTGGCAGCCATTTTAACACCTTCGCCAGATTGGATGAGCCAAGCCATTGTAGCCATGCCGTTATTATTGCTTTTTGAAATTAGCATCATATTAGTAAAAAAAATAGATGCAAAAAAAATGGAAGCTGAAAAGCAATGGGAATAATCATTTTTTTTAGCTAGATATGTTAAAAAGAAAAGCAAATCGAGCTATATTTTTATATAAGATTTATTTTTAGATTATATTTGTGTTTTAAAAATTACTACTATGATTTATTCAAATAATTTATTAGTTATGTTATCTATTTTTCAGCCAGAGCATATGATATTTATTTTGCTAGCCGTTTTGCTTTTATTTGGAGGTAAAAAAATACCAGAACTAATGCGTGGCATTGGTAAAGGTATGCGTGAGTTTAAAGATGCCAAAGACAATGTAAAAAGTGAAATAGAAATTGGTATGAAAGAAAAAGATACACGCACAACTACAACAGCAGAAGAAATAAGATTACAAGAATTGAAATTGCAGCAGTTAAAAGAGCAACAAGCAAGACTACAATCTTAAGTGCATTTTAAAATTAGTAAGCCGAAAAGTATCATTGCTAAAAATGTACTTTTCGGCTTTTGTATATTTCAAAAATAAGATGATAAAAAAATATTTTATACTTTTTGTTTTTTCGTTATGCTCATTCCTATATGTGCAACAAGCGTATGCGCAAGATACAACCATAGTAGTGGCAGAAGATACCATTGTGCCAGACGAAAAAGTGCAAGATGAAATTATAGATGATATTGTAGAAAACAGAGCAGTACCACAAAAAGACAAAGTGCAATACTTTAGTAAACTCACGAGGTATGGTTTTAAAAATTTATTTCCTGCCTACTCTTACAATACTGCTGCGCCATATTCATCGCAAGTAAATCCAAATGCCGAAAAATACATGCAAGATTATTTGCGTGCACATGGCAGAAGCTTGGTAAGCATGAAAAGCTGGTGCATGCCGCATTTTAATTTGATAGATAATATTCTTACACAATATGGTATTCCAAAAGAGTTAAAATATTTGGCCGTAATAGAAAGTAATTTAAAAACGAGCGCCACAAGTTGGGTTGGTGCAGGCGGCCCTTGGCAATTTATGCCATACACTGCCAGAGAAAATGGCTTGGTAGTAAATAGCATGATAGACGAGCGAAGAGATTATTTTAAAAGCACGCATGCTGCTGCAAGGTATTTGTTACAGCTCTATAAAATGACACACGATTGGCTACTCGTTATAGCTGCTTACAATGGTGGCCCAGGCAGGGTTTTTTCTGCCATAAATAGAAGTGGAAGTAGAAACTTTTGGCAATTGCAATATTTTTTACCTGAAGAAAGTAGAAACCATGTAAAAAAATTTATAGCTACGCATTACATTATGGAAGCTAATGGCGGCATGAGTAACATTAATGCAAATGCTGGTTATGCAATGAATACTACTCATAGTGGTGGGACAGCAATAAACCCTTACAACAATAAGCCCACCATTACTGTACAAGAAATGGAAAAAGCAGAAACGCAAACCATAGCAGGTAAATACAATTCCGTAATTATTGCAAAAAATATTGCTATGGATATAGTTTCTTTTAATAGATACAATCCACTTTTTGATGATCAAATTGGTTCCAACGGTAAGTATGAGCTTATTTTGCCAGAAGATAAAATGCAATTGTTTCTTTCAATAAAATACCAAATATTAAATGAGTGTGTGCAAGTATATTTAGGCGATGGAAATGTGCCAGATAATAGTAGGGTATATTCTAAGAAATTAAAAAAATCGAAAAGGAAATGATTAGTTGCGGGTTACGGGTTGGAGAGTTACGGGTTTTTGAGTTTGTAATTCTTTACCCTTTTAATACTTCTACAATTGCAGATGCTTTTGCCAAGCATTCTTCATACTCTTCTTCAGCTTTACTATAAAAAGTAATACCACTGCCCGCAAAAAAAGAAAGCTGCTTTTTTGTTTCGTTATAAAAGATAGAACGGATAACTACATTAAAATCAAAATCCGCATCAGGCGTTATATAACCAATAGAGCCAGAGAATAATCCTCGCTGAATATCCTCATATTTTTCTATTAATTGCATTACTCTTTTTTTAGGCGCACCAGTCATAGAGCCCATTGGGAAGCAGGCTTCTAATGCTTGCGTAAAATTTTTATCAGGAGAAAGTGTTCCTTCAATTGTGCTTATCATTTGGTGCACCTGCGGAAAACTATAAATGCCAAAAAGCTCCTTTACTTTTACCGAACCTTTTTGGCAAACCATGCTCATATCGTTTCTTACAAGGTCAACCACCATCACATTTTCGCTTTTTTCTTTATTACTTTCCAGTAAATACTTTTTGTTGGC
>JAYTGY010000387.1:0-5191 GCA_043733065.1 Ferruginibacter sp. | reverse complement strand
ACAACCAAAAGAAATACAAAAACAGATTCTCCCAATCCCGAATTGTATGATACACTAAAAAGATGGAGAGATATTATTTGTACCGATGAAAATATTCCTATTTATTTAATAGCATCGCATGCTACACTAAAAGATGTATGTACCTATTTACCAAAAACAAAAAGAGATTTATTGTTGATTACTGGTTTTGGAAAAGCTAAAGTAGATAAGTATGGCGATGAAATTATAGATGCAGTTTGTGATTATTGTGAGCGGCACAATATTGCAACAAATATTGATGCAAAGAAAGCAGCGCCAAAAAGAGAGCGTAAGGTAAAAGTTGAAGATGGTATGCCAAAAGTAACCACACAAGAATCTTCTTATAATTTATTTAAAGAAGGAAAAACAATTTTAGAAATAGCAGTAATGAGAAGCCTTACCGCAGGAACGATTGAAGGGCATATTGCAGCTTGTATAGAAAAAGGATTGATAGAAATTACTGAAGTAATGAAAATAGAAAGATATAAAGAAGTTGTTGCTATTATGAAAGATAAAGGAGAAAAAACTTATACAGAGATAAGAGAACAACATCCAAGTATTGGTTTCGGTGAAATGAGATTAGCAGAAGCTGCTATGAAGCTTGAGGCAGCAGGGTAAATATTTTTACTTGAAAAAATAATAAAATTGAAATGGGGGTGCAGACAAAATGCGCCCCTTTTTTTCATTAATTTATATCCTTCAACACCGCCAATAAATATTTCCAAAATTTTTGTACACTACTTATATTCACTTTTTCATCGGGGCTATGCGCACCATGAATAGTGGGGCCAAAAGATATCATTTGCATGGTAGGATAATTCGTGCCCAATATACCACACTCCAAACCGGCATGACAAGCATTTACCAATGGTTCTTCATTATTATACAGCTCTTTATATTTTGCTACCATAAGTTTTACAATATCATTATTGGGTTGTGGCGCCCAACCAGGATAATTGCCACCAAAATTTGTAGTGGCGCCAAGCATATTGAAAACAGATTCTATCATACCCGCCAAATCCATTTTTTCAGAATTTACGCTGCTTCGTGTTAAGCATTGTATAGAATAGCTGCCATTTTTTACAATAACCCTTGCTAAATTATTGCTTGTTTGCACAAGCCCAGCAATATTACTATCCATTCTAAAAATACCATTTGGTATTGCATAAATGCTGTTTAAAAAATTTATTTGTGTTTTTGCATTAAGCACATTTTGCTTTGAATTTGTTTTTTCATAAATAAAATTTAAATTAGGATCGGTAAATTGATATTCACTTTTATAAATGATAGCATATTCTTTTAGCAATTTTTCAAATACGTCTAAATCTTTTTCGGATACAAAAATTTCGGCTACCGATTCTCTTGGTATTGCATTTCTTAAACTTCCTCCGTCAACACTCTCTATTTGAAAATTAATTTCTTTATTGGCGCTCCATAAAAAACGATTCATTAATTTATTTGCATTTGCAAGACCTTTATGAATTTCAATGCCCGAGTGTCCTCCTTTTAATCCTTTAATATTTATTTTATATGCGACTGAATTTTCGTTCGGTTTTATTTCTTCATATACACCTGTGCCTGTAACATCAATGCCACCA
The DNA here is from genome assembly GCA_043733065.1 of Ferruginibacter sp. Classification (GTDB taxonomy): domain Bacteria; phylum Bacteroidota; class Bacteroidia; order Chitinophagales; family Chitinophagaceae; genus Ferruginibacter. The sequence continues at coordinate 3,575 of JAYTGY010000387.1, read as the reverse complement.
GCACAACCAATGGTAAGTTCATTGTCCTCTTCTGTATCTAAATTGAGCATGTATTTTGCATCTAACAAACCACCTTTAAGTGCTAGAGCTCCCGTCATTCCTGTTTCTTCGTCTATAGTAAATAAGGCCTCAATGGCAGGATGTGGAATATCAACACTTTCTAAAATTGTCATAATTGCAGCAACACCCATTCCATTATCAGCGCCCAATGTTGTTCCTTTTGCTTTTACCCAATCCGCATCTACATACATATCTATGCCTTGTGTTGCAAAATCAAAATCGGTATCGTTGTTTTTTTGATGCACCATATCTAAGTGGCTTTGTAAACAAACAGGCTGTTTATTTTCCATGCCGGCGGAGGCGGGTTTTCGTATAATTACATTCCCCGCTTCATCTTCATAAACAGAAAGATTTAAATTGTTTCCAAAAGATTTTATAAAATCAATAACTTGCCTTTCTTTTTTTGAGGCTCGTGGCACTGCATTTAACTTAGAGAAATTTATCCAAACATTTTTGGGTTCTAGGTCTTGTATCATCATAAATTAATTATTGGTAAATATTAGTTTGGGTATTTCGTTTCACTTTTGTAATAATATCTTTATCGTCCAAAATCATCTTGTAATCTTACTATATCATTTTCATCACTTGGGTTTTCGGCATCTGTATGTCGCCAAATTTCTGCAATAATTCCCCAATTATCTGTACCAATTAATCTGTGCCGTTCCCCTTGTTTTAGTTCAATAATATCGCCTTTCGTTAAGTTGATAATTTCTGTTTCTTCGTCTGTATCACTTACCATTACTGCTGCTTCGCCGGCTATCAATTTCCAAATTTCTGCACGGCGATAATGAAACTGCCAACTCAATCTTTTATCTGGAGCAACTATTAATATCTTGGGGCTTAGTTTTCCAGAAATAGTTAGTTGAGTTTTGGTAAGATGAGGAAAAAAGTTAGTAATAAATTTTTCAGCATCGTTTTCATCTAAAACAAAAAAACCTCCCCAAGGCCGCTGACTATCTTGTGAAGCAATACTAAGTTTTTTTTCTGCCAAAAAAGAATATACGGCATTAAACACTGTTTCTTTATCCATTGTTGCACTAAAAATCATCTCTATATTATTTTTGTAAAGATTCAATATTTTTTTGAATAAAAAATGTTTCTGAACAATATTAAATTTATTCCATCATTGACAATTTCCATATAATAAAAAGGCCAGAAAAAATTCTGGCCTTAGTTAATCATAGGGGGCAAGCTAATTATGTAATGTTATATTTTGTACATGAGTTTCTCCTCCTCTCTGAACACTAATATTTGAAATTGTGCTATCAAAATAACCATTGTGACTAAAGAATTTAATTTTATAAATACCTGTTTTCAATCCTCTAATTTTATATTCACCATCACTTTCTGGTATTGCAAAACCACTATCGGTAGCATTAAATATCTCTACAAAAGGTAATGCCACACGAGGAAAAACCTTACCCTCAACCCTGCCAGATTTTTTCATTGAAAATGTTTTCAAAAGGGGTTTTAGAAAATACTGTCCATTGCTTATTCGTATAGATTTGCATACATCAAAGTCTAACCAAATGGCGCTTTGCGTTGATATATCATCATCTTCATCTTCGCTATGTATTTTTAAATATACATAGTTATTTGTGCCGGGCGATAATAAAAGTGAGTGGCTTACACCGCCAACAACTATTGAATTATTTGTGCCTAATGTAATTCTAATTTTTCTAATTTTTCCTGCGGGAATGTTGCCACTTGCAAGGAGTGTGTCTAATCCATTTCTTAATTTTAAAATATTGTAAACACCCGGGGTTATAGCAAGCGTATCCCAAAATCCAAAAGAGTCATTGTGATGATGGTCATCATCTCCGTCATCATCATTATCTCCATGATGGTCATCGTCACCATATTGTTTGGAAGTGTCTATTTTTACTTCTACAAAACGAATATCTACAAATAACGAATCGAAATTGCATGGGTCATCGGTTAAATAAACAGATAATTTTTTTGTGTCGGAATTGGGGATTGTTTCATCAACCTGTTTTTGACAAGACCCAATAAAAATAATCGAACTAATAATAAGCACGCCGACCCAAGCAGCATGTTTTTTTACATTTTTCATACATTACATTTTAAAGTTTATACAATTGTTAAAAATAGATAGCCTGCAATATTAAAGTTTATTCAATTTGGGTTTAATTTTATAAAACTCTAAAAAATTATTGCAATGCTGATTAATGTAGAATTAGTCAAATGGAGAATATATTATGTAATCGATAATTTGCAAAATGATTGCCAAAAAATGTTAAACATGCTTAACGTTTATACATCATTGTTGATAAGCATTTAGTTACATAATCAAAATGTTATTAAAAACATTGATTGCGACGATTCTGTTATCTTTGTTTCTCTCGAATAGTACAACTAATGAAAACATTTCTTTTTGCTTTTGCTTTTATTGGAATAAATTTTTGTTATGCTCAGCAAGCTGGTATTGACTCTGCGGTAAATTTAAAAACAATTGAAAATAACGGTTTATCAAAAAATTGCAAAAAGAATTCTGTATTAAAGGCTTTAATTATTCCAGCAGGTTTTATTACGTATGGCTTTATTGCGCAAGGCAATAACGGATTAAAAATATTAGATAAAAGCATCCAGTCTTCTATTACAACAAATAATTTTGATTACAAGACCACGGTAGATAATTATTTACAGTTTGTGCCAGCTGTAACTGTATATGCCCTAAATGCTTTTGGTGTAAAGGGAAAAAATAATTTACTTGATAGAACGATGATTTATGCTTTATCAACAATCATTTCTACAAGTATTGTTACTCCAATAAAACATATTACTAACGTTATCCGCCCCGATGGTTCTAGCAATAATTCTTTTCCATCTGGTCACACCACTACCGTTTTTGCAAATGCAGAATTTTTAAGGATGGAGTATAAAGACGTATCGCCTTGGTATGGTATTATTGGATATGCAATGGCTACAACAACCGGTACATTAAGGGTTTATAACAATAGGCATTGGGTGAGCGATGTTGTTGCTGGTGCAGGCTTTGGTATTCTTTCTACAAAATTAGCTTACTGGATTTATCCAACAATTAAAAAGAAATTATTTAAAAATAAACCAGTGAATACGGTGCTAATGCCATATTATCAAAGCGGTTCGGGCGGTGTAGTGTTTGTATATAATTTTAGAAAGTAATTTATTGTAATAATGAAAAAAATATTGATTATTGTTTACTGTTTGTTTAGTATTTTAAATTGCTTCTGTCAAACAGCTGGCGATATAGATTCAAATGTAAATATTGTAAAGAATAATATTAAAGTTCATACACAAAGATATATTGTAGGTAAGGGTAAAGTTTTAGAATATACAAAACCAAAACCGTTTAGTTTTTTAACCAATTTGCCAAAAGATTTTGCAGGTATTGGTAAAGCGCCATTTAAAAAAAATGCCATTAAGCCAATTTTATTAGTAACGGCATCTTCTGTTATTTTAATTTTAGCAGATCAATCCATAACCGATGGTGTAGAAAAATTTTCTAGCAACAT
>JAYTGY010000386.1:0-9721 GCA_043733065.1 Ferruginibacter sp. | reverse complement strand
GGCTCCATCGAAAAACGAAGCGGAAAATTTACAAAACATAAAAGATGAATTGCACAAGCTAGGATATTTTACGCCCCTTGTAGCCGATATACATTTTACACCAAATGCTGCAGAAATAGCTGCAAAAATTGTAGAAAAAGTAAGAGTAAACCCAGGCAACTATGTGGACAAAAAGAAGTTTGAACAAATAGAATATACCGATGCAGAATATGCAGAAGAAATATATAGAATAAAAGAACGCTTTACACCATTGGTTTTAATTTGTAAAGAACATGGCACAGCCATGCGTATTGGCACAAACCACGGAAGCCTTAGTGATCGTATTATGAGCCGTTATGGAGATACTGCTATTGGCATGGTAGAAAGTGCAATGGAATTTTTAAGAATTGCAAGAGGCGAAGATTATCACAATATTATTTTGAGCATGAAGAGTAGCAATCCGCTGGTGATGGTGCAAGCATATAGATTGCTCATTACACATATGCAAGAAGAGTTTGGCGAATGTTATCCTTTGCACTTGGGCGTAACAGAGGCTGGAGATGGTGAAGATGGAAGAATAAAATCGGCCATTGGTATTGGAAGTTTAATGGAAGATGGCATTGGCGATACAATTCGAGTTAGTTTGACAGAAGATCCTGAATTTGAAATACCGGTTTGTAAGGATTTGGTAAGCAGGTATGCAGTTGGCAATTTGCAGTTGGCAAATGAAAACCCACCTCAAACTGAAAGCAACCTTGAACCTTCAACCTTCAACCTTCAACCCTTAGCCTACTCTCCTTTTGAATATAAAAGAAGAACTACAACAGCAGTAAATAATATTGGTGGAAAATATGTACCCATTGTAATGGCAGATTTTATGTTGGCCAAAACCATTGCCGCTGCTGACTTAGATGTGATTGGTTATAGATATGATGCAGCAACAGATAAATGGAATATTGGTGATGCAGCGGCAGATTATATTTATGCAGCAGATAAAATTATTGATTTTGCATTACCAGGCACATTGAGTTTTATTTGCAATTATAAAATTTGGAATAACGCTGTTACTGACGAAAGAAAATGTTTTCCATTTTTTACACCGTACGAATTTTTAGCTGCAGAAAAAAAACATGCTACTTTAAATTTTATTTCTGTTTGTGTAGATGATGATAATGGAGCATTGATAAAAACATTACAAGAAGAAAAAACAGTGGTGCTTTGTATGTACTCTGGTAAGAAAAATGCGATGCAGCAAATGCGGATGTTTGTAAATGGATTGATGCAACAAAATATTACTTGCCCAATTTTAATAGCAGTTGAAAGTATGCAAACAAATATTGATGCTCAATTAATAGAATGTAGTGCAACAGCTGGTGGTTTATTATTAGATGGAATGGGCGATGGCATTTGGTTAATGAACGACCCCGCAAATATGGTAAATGATAAAGTAAGTGGAAGAACTTATTTAACTGCTACAAATAATCATCAATTTTTAAACAATACATCGTTTTCAATTTTGCAAGCGGTGCGTACTCGTATTTCTAAAACGGAATATATAAGTTGCCCAAGTTGTGGTCGTACATTATTTGACTTACAAGAAACTACTTCTAAAATACGCAATGTAACCAACCATTTGAAAGGATTAAAAATAGCGATAATGGGATGTATTGTAAATGGACCTGGCGAAATGGCCGATGCAGATTTTGGTTATGTGGGAAGCGGTGTAGGAAAAATAACATTGTACAGAGGAAAAGAAGTGGTAAAGAAAAATATTAATAGCGAAATTGCCGTAGGTGAATTGATAAACTTGTTGAAGGAAAGTGGGGTGTGGATTGAAGCTTAGACTTAAGATATATGATATAAGATTTAAGATTGTTTTATTAACAAGGTTTATAAATTATTTTGTGGCCTTGGGTTTAGTAAGAAAAATGACATTGCTTTATTTGGGACTTGTTGAGTAAAGATATACAGATGAAGGGCTGCGGGATAGAAGTGAAAACCTAAGCGCAGCGGAGGTTGTAATGGATTGCCCCCGCATCACGTGCAGGGCAGGCCGGACAAAAGGTAAATAGAGGGTTGAGGTTGAAAGCCCCAAAACTTTCTCGTTTTGATTTTCCAAAAAATAATTTGCAAATAAACGCTTAAAGAATTTTTTATTAATAAAGAATGAATGAAATTTGCAAAAAATATTTCTCCTTTCCTAGAAAAATCATCATTTATACCATTCTCAATTTTAAAATAAAATGTCTGTCTTTAATCAGAGTAGAAAAAATGTGGTGATGCTGGTGTTTATTTCCATGTTTCTTATCATCATTGCTCAGTTGGCCCACTTGCAACTTTTTTCTTCATCGCTACGTGCGCAGGCAGATGCGCAAGGCACTTTTAGAAAAGTAATTTATCCTGAACGGGGAATTGTTTTTGATCGACATAAAAATGCCATTTTACAAAATACTACTTCGTACGATTTAATGCTTACGCCCAATAAACTAAAAGGTATTGATACTTTTGGCATTTGCAGAATATTAGGGATAGACACGGCACAGTTTAATAAAAAAGTGGTGGAGCTTATTATAAAAAATGGGCGTACTCGTACATCTGTTTTTGAAGCTTTATTGAGTGAAGATAAGATGGCGATGCTCAATGAAAGCCTTTATTTATTTGCGCCAGCATTTTTTTTACAAGAGCGCAGTATGCGTACATACCCATACGATGCCGCTGCAAATGTGCTTGGCTACACCTCTGAAGTAGATACTACTTTTATAAGAAAACATAAAGACGAAGGTTACGCACCAGGCGACTATGCAGGATTAACGGGTATTGAAAGGAGTTATGAAAAAGTATTGATGGGGCAGCGTGGTATTGAATATTGGAAACGTGATAATAAAAATAGGCTTACCGAAAAATTAGAAAACGGAAAGTACGACACCGTACCAGTAGCTGGGCAAAATTTACATACATCTTTAGATATTGAATTGCAAGAGCTAGGCGAAAAATTGATGCAAAATAAATTGGGATCGATTGTTGCAATTGATCCTAAGACTGGTGGTATTCTTGCAATGGTGAGTGCACCAACTTATCAACCAAAATATTTAACCGGCCCCGAAAGAAGAAAACATTTTTCGGAATTATATTTAAACCCTGCATTACCATTATTGAATAGAACAGTAAATGCAGAATACTCGCCAGGCTCTACTTTTAAAACGCTACAAGCCTTGGTAGGTTTGCATGAGGGTGTAATTACTGAAAATTTTACTGTGAGTTGTGGCGGAGCTTTTTATGGCTGTGGGAGTGGCAGACCTATGAAATGTTTAGATTACGGAACGTTTAATTTACGTAATGCCATAACCGTTTCCGACAATACTTATTTTGCCACGGTAATGCAAAGAGTAATAAATAATCCGAAATACGATAATGCAGATAGTACGTTAAATATTGATAGCAGCCTTGCAAGTTGGGATAGATACATGTATGCATTTGGCCTCGGGCATAAACTTGGAGTAGATGTGCCAACAGAACGCAGAGGCAATATTCCTACACCAGCATATTTCAATAAAATTTATGGTTCAAAAAAATGGAATTACTGCAGCTTCAGATCTGTAAGTATTGGACAAGGAGAAGTAACTGCTACACCACTTCAAGTAGCAAACGAAATGGCTTATATTGCCAACAAAGGCTGGTACATTACGCCACATGTGGTGGACTCAATTGATGGCGGCGATAAATACGAAGTGCTAAAACAGTACAGAGAAAAACATCAACCAATAGATATACCAGATAGTATTTTTGAAGTAGTACACGATGGCATGCAAGGCGTATTGGAAAGAGGAACTGGAGGAAATGCAAGAGTGAAAGGAATAAATATTTGTGGAAAAACTGGAACAGTAGAAAACTATTTTAGAGGAAAGAAACAAGAAAACCACTCTTTCTTTTGCGCTTTTGCACCAAGAGAAAATCCGAAAATTGCCATAATGTGTGTGGTAGAAAATAGTGGCAGATTTGGTGGAACTTACGCTGCGCCTATTGTTGGGCTTATGATAGAAAAATATTTAAACGACTCTATAACAGATAAAGGAAGAAAAGCAAAAATTGAAAGCTTATCAAAATTGAGTTTAATACCCAAGAAAATATTTGTAGAGCTGCGTAGGCAAGATTCTATAAATCACTCTGGAGATTCTGCTTACCTTATTGCTAGAGGATTTATAAAAATAATAAAAGATACTACAGGTATAGATGATGCTGGTGAAGAAGCAGATGCTATAAGTAAATTGATAAAAGAAAAACAAGACAAAGAAAAGAAAGATAAAGAAAAGGAAAAAGAAAAAAAGAAAACAGTAGAAAAGCCATCTGCTATTTTACCCGACGATAAAAAGAAGCCAGAAATAAAAGATACTGTCACCAAAAAAGACGACGAAGAGATTCATTAATATGTACCAAAAAAATTCATCTATTGTAAAAGGAAATGATAAAGCTATGCTATTGCTTTATGCCATTATTATTTTAATTGGCTTAGTTTGCATTTATTCTGTAGAGTATAAAAGCACCGATAATTTTACGCAAACACTTATTGGTTTCAAAAAAAATTATAGCAAGCAGTTTTTCTTTTTTTTGGCTTGTTGTGTAATTGGTACATTTATTTTATTGTTCGATAGTAAATTGTTTACAGCATCTGCAAACCTTAGCTACCTCATTGGCATTGTGCTAATAATAGCCACATTTGTAGTTGGTAAAGAAATAAAAGGCTCTAAGAGTTGGATTCCACTTGGTTTTATGAACTTGCAACCAGTGGAGCTTTGTAAAATATTTACTGCATTGGCGCTATCAAAATTTTTATCGATGCAAGAAACTGATTTTAATAAACCCCGCTCACAAGCTATTGCAGCAGCTATAGCATTTACGCCTGCTGCATTATCTATATTACAAGGCGAAACAGGTTTAGCATTAGTATATTTTGCATTTTTAATACCAATGTATAGAGAAGGATTACCCCCGGGTTATTTAATTGCTGGTTTTTCTATTGGTGCATTGTTGGTTGTTTCATTATTGTTTAGTACAACAACATTGCTCATCAGTTTTACCATTTTAGCAGCATTACTTATTTGGATTAATAGAAAACAATTTAGGCGAAACAGAAATTTGTTAAATATAATTGTGGGCTCATGGATATTTTGTGCCTTATTTGTGTGGCAACTTGTACCATTGGTTTTTACAAAGGTTTTAAAAGGTTATCAAGCAGATAGAATTTATAGTATGGTTGGAAAAGAAAATCCTTTCTTATCAAAAAATAATACTGTCGTATTAACAGAGGCACAAGAAAAAGAAAGAAAGAAAAAAAGTGAAGGGCAAGATTATAATGTAAAACAATCTAAAATTGCCATTGGCTCTGGTGGATTTTTGGGTAAAGGATTTTTAAAAGGTACACAAACACAAGGCGATTTTGTGCCCGAGCAGCATACCGATTTTATTTTTACATCTGTAGGGGAAAACTTTGGTTTTTGGGGAACAACAATACTCATGCTTTTGTATTTAACATTGCTACTTCGTATTGTATTTATTGCCGAGCGGCAGCGAAGTACATTTAGTCGTGTGTATGCATACAGTGTAGCTGCTATATTGTTTTTTCATGTGGTGGTAAATGTTTGTGTAACTATTGGGCTTGCACCCGTTATTGGCATTACGCTACCGCTGATGAGCTATGGTGGTTCATCATTAATTACATTTACAATTTTAATTTTTATTTTAATAAAGCTGGATGCCGATAGGCAGATGGTGCTTCGTTAATTAATAATTTTAAAATGAATAATTAATAATGTCATTAGTTCAAGGTCATTTAATAAAAAGCATGTGCTAAAATTATGCAGTCTTAATACTAAATACCCAATACTCTCTTATGAAAATAATCCCACTAAGCGAAGGCGCTTTTACCATTGATACTACAAAAGTGTTTGTACCTTTTGATGTAGAAAAAGATGATTTACAACAAAGGCCGCTTGGTAGTTTGTTGGTAGAAGTACAACCATTTTGCATTGTAACAAAAAACGATGTTTTACTAATAGACACTGGCCTTGGCTATAGCAATAAAGATGGTGTGTTACAAATACATCAAAACCTTATTGATAATGGCATAGACCCCATGAGTGTAACCAAAGTTTTATTAAGCCATTTACACAAAGACCATTCTGGTGGCGTAAGTAAAGAAGATAAAATTCTTGGTCATACTTTTCTTAGTTTTCCGCAAGCCACATATTATGTAAATAAAGATGAGTTTGCTTATGCTACCGCAAAAGGTAGTCCATCATTTACACCAGCCGAGTTTCAAATATTAGGGCAAGTGGATAATGTTGTATTTACAGAAGCCAATGGCAAAATAGACGATTATATTTCTTACGAAGTTACTGGTGCACACTCTCCGTATCATCAAACATTTATGATAGAAGAAGACGGCGAGAAAATTTTCTTTGGAGCAGATGTAGCGCCACAGCTGCAACAAATGAAAAGCAGGTTTATAGCCAAGTACGATTATGATGGTAAATTGTGCATGGAGCTTCGCCAAAAATGGTGGGCACAAGGCGAGCAAGAAAATTGGACATTTTTATTTTATCATGATATAAAAACGCCGATGTTTACATTATAAAAAAAGCCCGCTATTTCAAAAATAGGGGGCTTTAACTTAATCTAGTTTATATCTTTTAATTTTGGTTTTGATTTCTTCGCATTCCACCACCCCTAGGTTTTCCATCGGGTCTTTCTCCATTGTTCATTCTTTGTTGCCTCATTTGTTTTAGTCTTTCAAACATTTTTTTTCTAAACTCTCCGTCATGCCTATAAAAATTATTAGAACGATCTGCTCCCAATAATTTATTAAAATTGGCTTGGTATTTTTTCTTTACATCCAGTACCAATTGTTGTCTTTTTAATTCGTCAGTATGATCAGCATTTATTGCTTTTAACTCAGCTTCATATTGTGCATGTACTGGCCAAAATTTTTGTGCCTCATCTGGTGTAAGGTTTAGTTTTTGTGTAATATATGCTACATACAAAGCTTGTATTTTTTCTTGCCTTTTAGGGTTTGGTTGGTCATCCACCACATCTGGCGCTTGTGCAGCAGCTGTAAATCCTGCCAAAATAAAACTTATGTATATAAAAAACTTTTTCATTGCATTTAGTTTTTAAGGTTGTTCTCGTTTAAAAAATTATCAAGCGTATTGTCATCCATCAAATAATCATCAACTTCTGGCAAAGTTGTATTTTCATCATTTATAGACGCTGCCACCAATGCAGCATTTACATCTTCTCCGTTTTGCGATAAATATTTTTCTATATCCTTGTCAGATACACTTGCAAAAGTTGCATCAAAACTATTTGTTTCTAAAATTTTATTTGCTTCCTTTACCACAGCAATTGTTTCATTATTTGTTTTTGTACTAGCAATAAATTTCATTGCACCAAACCCAAGCACTCCAACTACAACAGCAGCGGCAGCATATTTAAAAATACTGCGGCTACCCATTTTTACAATTTTTGCAGATGACTTACTAGACATAGCAAGATGTTCAAAATAACCTTGTGGCACAGTATAAACATTCTTGTTTCCAATACTAGCAATGGTTGGCGAAAGCGTTTCTATTTCTGTTAACACCACATTATTTTCTTGAGCTTTTATTTTTGCTAAAATATTGTTAGGTAAGTTTTCAAAATACTCTGCTGGCACATCTACTTTATTTTGAGGTGCAATAAAGTTAGATGCAATAATTCTTGCTTGCAATTCTGCCCTTATACCGTCAAAATAATTTTCATCTACCTTGTACACATTTACACGAGGTACTGAAGCCACTAGCGGACTTATAGCATTCAACTCATTCAATATGTTTTCTCTTTCAAGCATTTTAATTTGGACAGTTATTTTTCCAATTCGTTTAATTATTCAATATATATTCTTCAATTTTTTTTACTGCATGGTGATAGCTTGCTTTCAATGCGCCTTCACTCGTTTCCAATACACTACTCATTTCCGCATAAGGCATTTCGTCAAAATAGCGCAGGTTGAAAACTACTTTTTGTTTTTCTGGCAATTGTTGCACCGCCAATTGCAATTTCCATTCTAGTTTGTTTCCATCAAAATGAGTGTCTGCCTTTACACTGTTGCTCAACCCATAATCATCATCACTCATAGAAACCGTAGTACGCTTTTTTTGTTGCGCTAAAAAAGTCAAACTTTCGTTTGTAGCAATTCTATACAACCAAGTATATAACTGACTATCTTCTCTAAAATTTTCCAAACCCTTCCAAGCTTTCACAAACATGTTTTGCAATACATCATTAGCATCTTCATGCTCCACTACCATTCTACGAATATGCCAATACAACTTTTCCTGATACTTTTTTAGGATTGCCGTAAAAGCACGTTCCTTTGTAGCATCAGTTTTAAACTGTTGAAGCAATTCTATATCACTCTGTTGTTCCGCCATATAACATTAAAAGTATTGCAATTTTCTAACTCTACCGTATGACTATTCATTTTGTAGAAAGTTTAACCCATTTTTTATTTTTTTTGAACGCAAACTTCAGCGCATTACTCAACATTGGCCCCGCTATTCGCTGCAAGTCCTCGCTCGTTCCTCGTTCCTCGTCACTCGTTCCGGGCTTTTCGCTTCTATCGGGCGTAGGTTTTCAGGAGTATCTCTTTTTTCAACATTTACCGAAACAAAGATTAAGTATTATGGAAATTTATTAATTGAGCATCCAATTAAAAAAACATAATGAAAAAATTATTTTTAGGACTCATTGCCCTTGGTATACTTAATGCTAGTTATGCACAAAAAAAGAGCAAAACAAAATTTAAACCACCTGTTATTAAAGAAAACAAAACCAATCCTCATTATGAAAATGATGTAGAGCATGCTCCGCCACCTCCACCATCTCCTCCACCACCACCACCTCCTCCTCCGCCGCCGCCACCACCTCATACGCCGTCGTCTGATGTGCAAGCGCCACCACCCCCACCGCCGCCACCAAAAGCACCAAGGCCACCAAAACCACCTAAAAAGGAAAAAACCTCTTTTACTGCTCCAGTTATTGTAAAAGACGAAAAATAAAAATATACTCCGCACAACTTAAAAATGTGCAATGGTTTTGTTGAATGGATGTAAAACTGATAGCTGTGAATTATGTATTCTCACAAACTCTTAGGTGCAGCGCACCGCAATATTTGTAGCTGCAATGCAGCACAAAGTTTTAAAGGTGCAGCGCACCGTAATATTAGTTTAACATTCAAGAGGAGGAAGAAATATTTCGGTGCGCTGCACCTGCGTTATCTATATCATATTTTAAAACTACAAAGGTTTTGGTGCGCTGCACCTGTTTCCTCTAAAAGTATTTAATTAATTTATCTTTCTTTAAACAAGATATAATACGCAATTTGTCTGTTAACTAAATGTATAAACTTATGCAGCGTGAAGTTTAAATGTAGCCTATAGTTTTCTATCAGGCAATAATTTTTGTACATTTATAAAAATGTACAGCTAATGAATTTCATGCTTCGCCCTTGGTCTATAAATGATTTAGATAGTTTGGTTTTGTATGCCAACAATGCAGAGATTGCCAAATATATGAATGATGGTTTTGCGCACCCATATACAAAACAACATGGCGAAGCATTTATTTCATTTGCTAACACCGATAATCCAGTTCATATTTTTGCAATAGACTTAGATGGTGAAGCCATTGGTGGTATTGGATTACATCC
>JAYTGY010000385.1:0-18993 GCA_043733065.1 Ferruginibacter sp. | reverse complement strand
TAGCGGTTAGTGCTACTGCCACATCATTTTGACAATATAATACTGGAGTTGTTACTGTTGGTGCAAGTGGTGTTGCATTTATCGTTACGGTTATGGCTGCTCTTGGCCCTTCGCAAGTGCCTAACGCTGAACTTACATAATAAATGGTAGAACCAACTGTTGTTGTTAATGGTGTTGGTGCTGTTGCAGTTCCTGTACCACCAGTTGCAGTTGTGTACCACAATAAGTTTGTGCCTGTGGCAGTAAGCGCTGTTGCTGTTGTACCTTTGCAATACAGCACAGGTGTTGTAACTGTTGGTGCTAGTGGCGTAGCGTTTATTGTTACTGTAATAGCTGCTCTTGGGCTTTCGCAAGTGCCTGAAGTTTGACTAACATAATATATTGTATTTCCTACTGTCGTTGTTAATGGAGTTGGTGCTGTTGCAGAGCCAGTGCCGCCAGTAGCAGTTGTGTACCACAATAAATTTGTACCTGTAGCTGTAAGTGCTGTTGCTGTTGCACCTTGGCAGTACATAACCGGTGTTGTAACCAATGGTGCAAGTGGCAGAGCAATTACAGTCACAACCAATGGAACCCTAGGGCTTTCTACTCCCGCCACTGTTTGAGTTACATAATATGTTGTAACACCCACTGCTGTTGTAATTGGAGTTGGAGCTGTTAGGCTACCAACACCGCCTGTCGCAGCAGTGTACCAAAGTAATGAAGCGCCGGCTACAGAAGGTGTAGCAGTAAGAGGAACGGCAGTGGCATTTAAACAATAAGTAATTGGTGCTACAGTTGGAGTACCACAAACGGGAACTGTAAATGCAACTCCAGTACTTGCAGTGCAACCAGCCGCATCAGTAACAGTTAATGTATGACTGGCACCAGTAATACATGAGAAAACTCCTGTTGTATTTGTAATAGTATTATCTAGCGTATAGGTGACAGCACCTGTAGCACCAGATACTGTTGTTGCAGTTATTTGCCCACAAAGTGAAGGACAAGTTGGTTGAGTAGTGGCAACATTATCGATATTTAATGCTGCTGCACATGTAGCACCAACAGCACCAATGCGAAAAGCTTTTCTACTATTACAATTGGTAATACCGACAGGGCAACAAGAGGCATACAAAGTTGTTCCATACGGACAAGTAGCCGTTTCATAATTAAATGGAGAGCCTGTGCCAACTAGTGTGCCGCCAGTAGCAGCAGTCCACCAACTAACAATATTGCCATTACCACAACCCCCAGTTAATGAAGTTGTATATTTGAATACAGGTAAACAAGTTTTTACTGGTGGGGCAGAGGATGGAGCTGGAGTATAAAGAGTTAAAGGATATGGAACAACCGCTAGAGCAAAAGACAACTCTCCAATTGAACTTGCATTTCCTACAGACCAACAACCAGTATTTCCATCCATATTGAACCTCAACTTTAAGAAATAAGAACTCGAGATAAGAACATTATTACAAATTCTTGCTATAAAAGTAAACTTCATTCTTCTATCATTTGCAGCTGTATGTGAAGTATCATAAAATGGATCGCCCCAATTATCACAAGGATTTGTTGTAGTAGCACCTCCTCCAGGACAACAGCCTGGGCTCGTACCTGCAAAATACCAACCTGGCCCTCCCACAGTTCCTGCATTTGTATTTGTAGTACAACCGCCTGAAAGAGCAGTAGTACCAGTACAACCAGCAACAGTGTAAAGCCACTGTGGGCTTGCAGAAAGAGATGTTGATTCAAAGCTAAATCCATTGGATGCAGGGAAATAAACACCATGTACCCAGTTAATATCCGGACCCTTGTTCCAATATATACTATCCAATGTTATTTCAACTTGTGTTGTATCGCATGGGTCGCTTACTACTATTGCTCCATTTACAATACTAGACCCAGGTCCAGCAAGGTATCGACATTTTGCTACAGGAGGATTACAAGTAGTACACTCATTTATTTTTCCGGTTTTTGTTATACCTGTTATATTAATGAACTGTGCTGTAGAACTTAAATTAAAAGCAACAAATAGTATAATTAAATAGTAAAATTTTTTAGTCATTCTTTTTATTATTTAGTTTATTATCTAACCTTCTTCTAATAGAATTAATTAATTCCATTGGAACAAATGCTGGTACTTCATCGTGATTTGTCATCTCAAAATAATCACATGCATACAAACGTTCGGCAACAGATAATCCATTATTCAGTAAAATTTTGAAAACGTAAATATTTCTTTTTGGCGAATTAGGGGAAAGGTTATTTTTTTTTGCATAATCTACAAGGACTTGATAAACCGAATCAGGTAGGTTAACATTATCACTTCTTACCATTAATGAAGTCATCTTTTGATGCACTTCATCAGAATTACTAAAATCTATTTTTGCTTGCGCAGAAGAATAAAAACTAGTAAATAGAACCATTACTAATATTAAGAATTTTATTTTGTGCATTTCAATGTATTATTTTGAGTAAAATTAAAATCTAAGATAGCATTTTTTTAGTTTTCAATGAATTCTTAATATTCCTTTGGGTTAATTAAAAAAAATATAAAGCCTTCCAATATTTTTGGAAGGCTTTATATAGTCATATTTCAATAAGTTATCTCAATATCGTCACATCCGTTTTCTTATCTTGCCTACTTCCATCAAACAAAGTAAACCCAATAACAGCATAATATGTGCCATCTGGCAAAGGTTTTCCATTGTAAGTACCATCCCAGTTATTGGTATAGTTTTTAGATTCAAATACTTTACTACCATATCTGTTAAATACAGTTACAATAACTCCTCCTCCATTTAGCAAGCAGAAATTTTGATCATATACCATCCATGTATCATTTACACCATCGCCGTTAGGCGTAAATGCATTTCTTACATTTACACAACTTTGTACCACATTTACTTTTACATCGCTTGTTTTAGATGGACAAAGACCTGTAGGATCAGTTATTTTTAGTGTATAAAGCGTTGTTTGAATTGGATTTGCAATTGGGTTAAGAATAATGGCTGTAGTTAATGCCAAAGGAGTCACATTTGCAGTCCACAAATAAGTAGCACCAACAGAGGTTGTTGTACCCAATAATTGTGTTTGATCTCCTCTTGCAATGGTCACTTCAAGCCCTGCATTTATATTTAATTCTGGTTTTACATCTACAACAATTGTTGCCCTTGCCCCTTCGCACGATAATGCACTTTGGCTTACATAATAACTTGTAGTTCCTACACTAGATGTTGATGGATTTGGTGCTGATGTATTTCCCGTTCCTGCTGTTGCAACAGTGTACCAGAGTAAATTATTACCAGTTGCTGTAAGCACTGGCGCAGTAAAATTTTGACAATAGGTAAATGTTGGTGTTACTAATGGTGCTGCTGGTCTTGGATTAACCACTACATTTATCAATGCCCTTGCCCCTTCACAAACTACCCCAGAGGTAGATTGGCTGACATAATATGCAGTAGTACCAGCAGTAGCAGTGGAAGGTGTTGGAGCAGTTGTAGATCCTGTTCCCAATGTTGCAGTGGTGTACCACAATAAATTTGTACCAGTGGCAGTAAGTGGAACCGCTGTTACATTAGTACAATATGTTACTGGTGTTGTAACAAAAGGTAAAGCAGGTGTACCAGTTACGGTAACTACTAAAGGAGTTCGAGGTCCTTCGCAAGTACCCAATATAGCGCTTACATAATAAGTAACACTTCCTGCTGTTGTTGTAGATGGTATAGGTGCAGTAGCTGAGCCTGTACCACCTGTTGAAACAGTGTACCATAATAATGTTCCAATATTTGCTGTAGCACTAAGTGAACTAGACGCTGCATTTTGACAATAATTTACTGGCGTAGTAACAGTAGGTGCTAATGGAGTTCCATTAACAGTTACTACAATTAATGCACGTGGCCCTTCACAAATACCTTGCGTTGAACTTACATAATAATTATTAGTACCAACAGTTGTAGTAATTGGTGTGGGTGCAATTGCTGTTCCTGTACCACCTATTGCAGTAATGTACCACAATAAATTTGTGCCAGTAGCAGTAAGCTGAGTTGCTGTAGCTAGTTGGCAATATGTTATTGGAGTTGTTACTGTTGGTGCCAATGGTGTTGCATTTACTGTGACTGTTATAGCAGAACGTGGACTTATACATGTTCCATTAATAGATTGTACATAATATATTGTACTTCCTACTGCAGTTGTTAAAGGTGTTGGCGCACTTGCTAATGCAGTCCCTCCGGTTGCTACAGTAAACCATTGAAGTGTTCCGATACTTACAGTAGCCGAAAGTGCAGTTGCAATCGCATTTTGGCAGTAAACCACTGGGCTCGTTACCGTAGGTGCAAGCGGTGTTGCATTCACTGTAACTGAAATGAGTACACGTGGACTTTCACAAGCTCCTATAATTGAGCTTACATAAAAATTAGTTGTACCAACAATAGTAGTAATTGGTGTAGGAGCAGTTGCTGCACCTGTACCACCAGTTGCTGTTGTGTACCACAATAAATTTGAACCAGTAGCGGTAAGCGGAGTAGCTGTAGCTCCCTGACAATATATTACTGGTGTGGTTACCGTTGGTGTAGCTGGCATTGTATTTACAGTAACAGTTATAGCTGCACGTGGGCTTACACATGTACCAATGTTAGATTGTACATAATAAATAGTGCTTCCCACAGTAGTTGTTAAAGGTATTGGTGCACTTGCTAATGCTGTGCCACCTGTTGGTACAGTAAACCAAGTTATGTTTGTGCCAGTAGCGGTTAAGGCCGTTGCGGTTGCACCTTGGCAGTAAACCACAGGACTTACTACAACTGGTGTTGTAGGATTTGCAAATACATTTACGGTAATAGCCACCCGTGGACTTTCGCAACCGTTAGATGTTTGTGTTACATAATATATCGTAGAACCTGCTGTAGTTGTACTAGGAGTAGGAATTGCAGAACTCGAAGGGCCACCTGTAGGAACTGTGTACCATAATACATTTGTACCCGATGCTATTAAAGGAATGGCAGCAACACCTTGGCAATAATTTACCGGAGTAGTAACAATAGGTAAAGGAGAAGAAGCCGTTACATTTACTACAATGGCAGAACGTGGTCCTTCGCATGTGCCAATCATTTGACTAACATAATATGTAGTAGTGCCAGCTGCTGTGGTAGATGGTGTAGGAACAATTGCAGAACCTATACCTCCAGTTGCGATTGTGTACCATAATAATGTGCCACCAGTAGCAGCAGTTGCATTACCAGCAAGTGACGTAGCAATTGCACCTTGACAATAAGCAACAGGGGTAATTACTGCTACAGCTGCTGTAGTTGTTAGCACAACATTTACAACAATTGGTGTACGTGGGCCTTCACAGCTTCCTGCTTTTTGACTTACATAATATGTAGTTGAACCAATAGTAGCAGTAGATGGAATTAAACTAGCAACTCCCACACCACCTGTAGCAGCAGTATAATATAAAAGTGTATTGCCAGCTGTAGTTACTGTAGCAGTAAGTGCAGGCGCAGTAGCACCTTGGCAATATGTAAGCGGTGTAACTACAGTAGGTACTGGCGGTGGTGCTGATACAACAACAGTTGTACTAGAAGTGGATGTAGATGTGCCAGAAGTTGCAGTAACTGTATAAATATAACTACCAGCCGTTAAAGGAGCAGTTATTGGAAGAGGGTTTTGTAGGTTAGAAGTATAACCATTTGGCCCCGTCCAAGAGAAAGTATAACCCAGCTGACTAAAAGTAGAAGTAAGATTAAAAGTGCCTCCTGTACATACTGGGCCATTATTAAATGCATTAATTGAACAAGATGCGCCTTGCGCTATTGTACCAGTAGATAAAGTTGGGTTAGGAAAAAAAGTAAAACTACCTGCACCTCCATTATAATTAGTTATCAATACAGCATAATATTGACCTGCTTGAGCATTATTAATTGTACATGTTTCTGTTGCAGAAGCAGAATAGCTGCAATCTACTGTTGTGCCAGGGCTAGCAGCAATAGATGTACAAGCAGCTGATGGAGTAGCAAAGGGTCCCCAAGCAGCAAAATCAATATCAATACCAACACCAGCCGTGCTAGTTTGACTTAATTGTAAAACAAGATTACCTGTTGTAGCCACTTGAAAAATAAACCAAGTGGGATTTGGAGAAGTAATCAAACAACTAATTGTACCTAAACTAGGTTGACTAGTTGGAGATGGGTTACTGCTATTGCATATACCTTGCCATGCACTATTGCATATTTGCCCAGGCCCAGGTGTACTTACACAAATATTAAAGTTACCATCCAAGCCAGTAGTTGCTGGATTTGTATATACTCTTACATAGTATGTTGACCCTATTGTTAAGTTTGTAAGTGTAAGTTGTAACCCATTTACACAACCAATTTGTGTAAAAGCACCACAAGTACCACTATATGCAGCCATGGTCATATCTATTGAGCTACCATTTACATTAGATAAGCTAACAAAATGATTTACATCTGTTGCTACAAATGAATACCAAACATCATCATTCCACCCATTTACTGTACCACAAGTTGGTAAAGGCGTTGTTGCAGATTGAGTTGCTCCAGCAGTACTGCCAGCAGTTACCAATACACATTGATTTGCATTTGGAATGGTATTGAAAGCATTTACTGGTAAAGAAAATGCTCCAGTACACTCATCATTTGCTGGTGGTGGTGGTGGTGTACCAATACAAATACTAAAATTAGTTTCTATACCAACTGTAGCACTGGTAGTATATACACGTATATAGTATGTTGTACCTACAGTTAGTCCTGTATAATTAAATAGGTTTGTTCCATTACAAGTTAGTTCAGTTAAAGCACCGCAAGTACCACTATAAATTACAGTTGTAAGTGCTGCAGTATTTCCAGGATAACTAAAGCGATGTTGTGTATTTGTTGCTATAAATGTAAACCACACATCATCATTTACTCCCAAAGGATTGCATGAAGGTGTAGGTACGCCAGTAGTTGGAAGTGCACTTATGGTAGTTCCGGCTGTAGTTGAACCACATAAATAATTAGGGTTTACTGTTACTGAAACTGCATTAGGGCAATTATCATTTGCAGGCGGTGGTGGTGGTGTGCCTACACACATAGTAAAACTAGCCGTACTGGTTACAGTAGCTGTCCAAGTCATTACCCTTACATAATATGTATTACCAATAGTAAG
The DNA here is from genome assembly GCA_043733065.1 of Ferruginibacter sp. Lineage (GTDB taxonomy): Bacteria > Bacteroidota > Bacteroidia > Chitinophagales > Chitinophagaceae > Ferruginibacter. Next base: position 11,844 of record JAYTGY010000385.1, on the reverse strand, counting down.
TCCAGTTAAGTTAATTACATTAGGCTCTGGATCTGTACAAGCCAATTGAGTTAATGCACCACAAGTGCCAGAATAAACTGCAGTAGCCATATCTGTAGTAACACCAGTTACATTGGACATACTTACCCTATGCGCAGTATTTGTAGCTACGAAAGAATACCAAACATCATCATTCCATCCATTTGTTGCTGTACAAGTGGGCGTAGGTAAAGCGTCAGATTGCGTAGCACTTACTGTAGTCCCATTAGTTGTTACGCCACAATTATAATTTGGATTTACAGTAAGTACAGTTGCATTTATACATTCATCATTTACAGGTGGTGGTGGTGGTGTACCAACACATATATTAAAACTTGCAGTTGCTGTAGTAGTTACATTTGTATAAACCCTTACATAATATGTAGCTCCTGCAGTCAAGCCTGTTTGTGTAAGTATATTCCCTGCTATACAACTTACTTGAGTCAAATTGGTACAATCTCCACCTGAAGGTACACTATATAAAGCAATAACCATAGCAGTAGAAGTTCCAGCTACGTTAAGTAAACTTACTGTATGATTTGGTCCAGTAGCAACAAACTTAAACCACACATCATCATTCCAAGCGCTAGCTACCCCGCAAGAAGGTGCAGGCGTAGTAGCAGATTGTGTAGCATTATTTGTTGTACCTGCTGTAACAGTACCGCAAAGTAAATTTGCATTTACAATAAGTAATTGTGCATTTGCGCACTCATTATTTGCTGGAGGGATATTAGCAGTGGCACAAATTCCAAAGGTCCCCATTTCTCCACCAAAACCCCATACTCTAATATAAACAGTTGTACCAGACGGTTGTGTAACTGTTAGTTTAGGCATACTTGGGTTTGTACTTCCACCATCAGCACATGATAACTCAGTCATTGTTAGTGTAGGACATGTACCTGTAGCAGTGTATATAGACATCCCTCCATCTGTAAGACCAATATTTTTTGTATCAATTGTTAAAGTTGTTGCTCCAACTGGCACAGTTGCAGTAAACCACACATCCGCATCTGTAAAATTAGCACATGTAGGATTAGGTATTCCTGTTCCTGTAGAATTACTTGCATCTACGTTACTAAAAGTACCATAAGAACAAGCAGCATTTGCAGTAAGCGCTATTGCATTACACGGCTCATCATTTACTGGAACCTGAGCAATAGCTTGCATTGCAAAAACAAACAAAACTCCAAACAATAACATTTGCTTTTGCATCTTTTTTAAAATAGAAAAACAAGTCTTAAACGGGGTATAAATATGCATAGTTAAATTTTTATTAGTTGTAAACATCCGTTGTTTTATTGGTTTGTATTATTTGATATTATTTTTTTTGATTCTTCTAATTTATTTTTTATTTGCCCAGTTAGTATATGCCAAAACATTACAAAATCTGATGCAAGACTATAAAGTGGATATGTAAATGTTGCTGGTCTATTTTTTTCTATAAAAAAATGCCCCACCCAAGCAAACCCATATCCTAACACAGGTATCAAAACAAAAAAGAGCCATTTACCTGTTACAATTCCTGCAAATAAAGAACATATTAAAAGCAGCGTTCCTGTAAAATGTAAAATCCTATTTTTACTTTCTACATGTTCTGTAAGATAGTATGGATAAAAACTCCAAAAGGTTTTATATTTCTTTTCTGTAGACATTATTTTTTCTTTCCAAAATCGAAACGTAAACCTATTTCGTGTGCGCCAGATCCTCCATCAAAAATGCTGATCGGAGTTTTATACACATCATAACTATAAGATAGATTTAATTTATCAGCCATTTTAAGACCTACTTGTAAGCTATATGACTGATGCATTTTGTAAACGATTGCTGTCCAAAATAATTTTTGATAATCTAATTTTAAACCTGCTTCAAATTCTGTGGGTGCATTTTCAATTACTCTTACTAGTGCATTTGGAATTAAAGTAATATCTCCAGCAGACTTTATTTCATAATTGGCAGACAAGTTATAATGCCTATATAATCTACCAGTTAATTTAGAAGAAGGCACACTAGCTAATTGTAGTTTTGATTGTATAAGTTGACTAACCGCAACACCAGTATTTAATTTACCATTGGTATAATAAACACCTACACCTGCATCCAGCCCAAATTTTGATGTTGCACCACCAAGCACAGCATCATTTCCTAATGCAGCTGATAACTTATTTTTATCTATTGCATATTGTAAACCTCGCAACTCTATACCGATAGAAAATTTTTGTTTTTCATCTCTACCAATGATGTGGTAAGAGTATGCTAATTGTACGCCAGTTCTACTTGTAGGACCAGTTTCATCTCTATATACATATCCAGCTATTCCTGCTTTTAATTTTACCAAATTCACATCGCCATATACCATAAAAGTACGGGGATTACCAGGGAAAGAAGCCCATTGATTTCTATACGAAACGCCAATAAAATTTTTGTCTGACATGCCAGCTGCTGCAGGGTTGAGCATAGAATTATGTTGTAAATACTGGCTCAAAAAATGAAGTTGCTGCGCTTTTGTACTATAGCCAATAGCAACCAATAATAAAAAAAGTGTAAATTTTCTCATGTTTAAAATTTGGTAATGGGTGCTAAAGTTAAAAGAAATGTTAATTAATATAGCATTTTTGAAAAAATAATTTTTAGCTTTTACAATAATGTGGATATTTCCACGTTTCGGAGGTTTTTTAATCGATGAAGCACATCATCTTTCCGCTCATTAGGGATGCCTAGCTTAATGGTAGAGAACAATTGATTTTCTTGAGAAATGATAACACAACCAAATTGCTTAATAATCATCGATATGTCATTCATTTGGGTATAATCAAACTGAATATTGCAGTACCTAAGTACAGGTTTTTGTACAATTGGCACCACCTGCAAAACCAAAGATGTAGCCGTTTTATACGCATTAATTAACCCCGGAACACCCAATAATGAGCCTCCAAAATAACGAACTACTACCACCAAAATGTCAGTAACTTCTTTGCTGTCCAGCTGCCCTAAAATAGGTTTTCCTGCACTTCCTGCTGGTTCTCCGTCATCGCTGCTTCTAAAAACATTGCCGTCGGTACCCAATCGGTATGCAAAACAAAAGTGAACCGCCTTGGCATGTTCCTTTTTTAATTTTTGTATAATCAGTTTTAATTTTGTAGCATCTGCAAAAGGAAATGTATACGCTAGAAACTTACTTCCCCTATCTTTAAACTCCGCCACGCCTTCTTGTTCTATAGTATTATAAAAACTCATTATTATTTTGTTTGTAAAAATCTATTCTATCAGTGAAAATATTTTCGGAATGCAATAAAATCTGATTTTTTATTTTGGGTGAAGATATGCCCGTTTTAATTTCCATATTTTTATTGGTAATGATAATGGCTTCGTCCCACAAATTTGCATCTATAAAATATTGCATGGTTGTAGCACCTCCTTCAATAATTACTGCATTTATTTTTTGTTCATATAAGCATGTAATAATTGCTTGGGTAATGGTTTTACCCTCTGCTACTTTATAAAAAATAATATTCCCAATGGTTTCATTCTTTTTTTGGTTGATGATTATCGTGGTTGCTTCATGGTTAAAAACATTGAAATTATTTTGCAATTCCAAATTAGTATCTATAATGATTCGTGTAGGATTTTTTCCATTCCATAATCTTGTAGTTAATGATGGATTATCTTTCAGTACCGTATTTTTTCCAACTAAAATAGCTGCCGTTTCTGCTCTTAATTTGTGAATGTATTTGTCGGTAAAGTCATTACTTATTTTTATTGTTGCCCCATTTTCAAGAGCAATAAAACCATCATTTGTTTGTGCCCATTTCAACATAATAAAAGGGCGTTTTTTTGTATGAAAAGTGAAAAATTGTTTATTTAATGTTTTACATTCATTTTCTAAAATACCCACTTCTACTTTTACTCCAGCAGCCATTAATTTTTCAATGCCAGCTCCATTTACTTTTTCAAAACTATCGCTACATCCAATTACTACATGTGGAATATTATTTTTCAAAATCAAATCTACGCATGGTGGCGTTTTACCAAAATGTGCACAAGGCTCTAATGAAACGTACAAAATACTTTTTGAAATAAAAGCAACATTTTCCCCTCCTACACTGTTTACACAATTTACTTCTGCATGTGCTTGGCCATATTTTGCATGAAAGCCCTCTCCTATTATTTTATCTTCATACACGAGCACAGCGCCAACAAGCGGGTTTGGCGCAACATTACCTGCACCTTGTTGTGCTAGCTCAATGCATCGTTGCATGTATAATAAATGATTTGTCAAGTATCAAAAATAAGTCATAAAAAAATAACTATGTTTGTAATAATGACAATAAAAGAAAAATACTATCATTTTAAAGCATTGCTGAAAACTATTTATAGTGATGGCGAAGCTATTGCCATTGCAAATATCATTTTCGAACATTTTGTAAAGGTGAACAAATCAGATTTACATTTAAGGGGCAATGAAACATTGTCCGATGAATCATTATCTTCTTTAAATAATGCATTGGCTGCTTTATTAACACACGAGCCAGTGCAATACATTACAAACGAAGCACGGTTTTATAACTTAAAATTTTATGTAACAAAGGATGTGCTCATTCCTAGGCCCGAAACCGAAGAACTAGTGCATGAAGCTATTTCTTTTTTAAAAACAAACAACGGAAAAAGTGTTTTGGATATTGGTACAGGCAGTGGTTGTATTCCCATCAGCATTAAAAAAAATATACCCAATACAGATGTAATGGCAATTGATGTAAGTGAAGCTTCATTAGAAGTTGCAAAAGAAAATGCTCTTACAAATAATGTAGTAATAGATTTTAAAGCAATTAATTTTTTAAACGAAAACAATTATACAGCTTTCGAAAACTTCGATTTAATCATCAGTAATCCGCCATATATACCCGAAGATGAAAAAAATATTTTAGATAAAAATGTAACGAAGTTCGAACCACATCTTGCATTATTCGTTCCGCAAAACGATGCACTAATTTTTTACAAAAAAATAGTATCATTTGCAGAAAATCATCTCAACGAAAATGGAAGAATTTTTTTAGAAACACACGAAAATTTAGCAAAAGAAACTGCCGCCATTTTTGTAGAAAAAAATTATTTTACAGAAATAAAAAAAGATATGCAAGGCAAAGAAAGAATGCTTATTATTTATCGCTACCCGACACCGTAGCCGACGTTGTAGCACCAAGTTTACGAGCTACTTTCATTACCCTAACTATTTCGCCCCATTGTGCTATAGAATCTGCATTGATAACCACTGCGGGTTTTACACTATCTCCTTCATTAATAAATTTTCTTAAAACAGATTCCAACGAATCGGTAATTATTTTTTTGGAACCAACGAAAATATTTTTATCCTTATCTACACTCACTACTACACTTTGTTTTTGTTTGGTATCGCTCTTTGCTTTGGGCACACTCATTTTTATCACATTAGGATTAGCCAATGTAGATATCATTAAAAAGAACATCAATAAAATAAACAAAATATCGTTCAATGGCCCTGTGTCCACTTCCGAATGTTCATCTCTTAATTTATTTTTTCTTAGCGACATGATAGTAATTTCAGATTTAAGATTGGCTATTTAAGATTTTATTAAATTCCAAGTAAACTTTTTTATTTTAAGTTTCAAAAAGAGGCAAGTGTTTCGGACAAAATCTTAAATCTTACATCCGAAATCTACAATCGTTTTACCTCGTCGGTTCTTGCAAAATATCTATAAACTCGCTGCTTGCTGCTTCCATTTTATTAGCGGTTCTGTTTATTTGTGTATCCAAAAAACTATATCCCAAAAAGGCAAGCATTCCAATAATTAAACCACTAGCCGAGGTTATCAATTTTATATACATGGCATCGGCAATTTGGCTGATAGATGGATTGCTAATGGTAGCAAATTCTTTCAGCAAAATAACCAAACCCACAATGGTACCTACAAACCCAAATAGCGGTGCTATACGAGCTATTACAGAAAGTATGTTTAAGTTTTTTTCCATTTTATACAATTCCAATTTGGCCACATTGTCCATACTTTTTTCAATGGCATCAATAGGTTTTCCAATACGCTGAATACCTTTGTCAATCATCCTACTCATTGGATTGTCTTTATTTTTTGCAAGGCTACGAGCTGCAGATACATTACCACCAGTTATCTGATCTCTAATAATGCTCATAAAATTTTCATCGAGCTTGTTTGCTTTGGCAATGACTAGCCAACGCTCAATAAAAACATAAATAGCCAAGGCAAATAAAATACCCAATGGAATCATTATTGGCCCGCCTTTGCTGAGCATTCCATATACAGTTTCAGATTTCGTAATGGCTGCGGCGGCGGCTGCAGTACTGTCAACTTGTAAAAATATATCAAACATATTTGTAGGGTTTCTTAGTTGTTTTCTATTAATCAAATATTATTCCGTTTGCAATAAAGCGAATGTTTTTTTAATTACGCTAAAGATAATGTTAAATTGTTTTATTGCTAAATTGTTTTATTGCTAAATTGTTGGGGCTACATAAAAAAATAAAAAATCATTTTCCGCATTCGAGCTTTAAAATTTTCAATAAGTAAAAAGCATCTCAATATTTGAGATGCTTTTTACATGTAACTATTAACGTATAACTTTCTACTTTTTATTATCCTGCATTTGTTGCATAGCCATTATTTGGCGCATAGTTTTTTCCATTCCGTCGCTACTACCATCTAAGAAAATTACATTTCCTTTACCGTACTCAGCAAAGTTTTTAATAGCTTCTGTCCACATGCTAAACAAAATAACATTTGTATCTAAATTAGCTTGTTTCATTTCTGCTGCAGCTGAGCTCATACCCTTTGCTACTTCTTCACGAAAAAGCGCCACACCTTGTCCACGCAATTGTGCTGCTTGCCTTTCAGCTTCTGCAGCTATTTTTATTGCATTACCTTCTGCTTCTGCTGCTTTTGTTTTTGTAATTAATAATGCTTGTCCTTCGTTTTCGGCCGCCGCTTTTAAGTTATTACTCGCTACCACTTTGCTCATACTTTGTATAATAGCTTCATCAAAAGTAATATCATTTATTTGTAAATCTTGCAAATGATAACCCCAACTTTCCAACGCCACATCCACTTGCTCTTTTACATTTTCTACAATATCTCTACGCACATTCAACACTTCTGCTTGCTTTTTTGTAGATACAAATGCACGAATACTACCCTCTACAGTTCTTATTAGTGCTTGCATTAAATCTTTATCGCTAATAAATTTAAATGCTACTTTTTGTATGGTATCTTCCTGCTCATTTTGTACAGAATACAATAACATAGATTTGAAGTAAACATTTGCTTGGTCTAAAGTTACTGCTTGAAACTCTAACTCCACCGATCTGTTTTGAATACTTACTCTTTTATAGATTTGATCAATAAAAGGTATTTTCCAGTTTATGCCAGGTCGTTTTATACCAGCATATTTGCCTAAGCGTGTAATTACGCCAATGGTGCCTTGGTTTATGGTAAACAAACCGCTAGATGCAATAGCTAAAATTGGTATTACCCACCAATAATCTTTTAATAGTTCCATGTTTTTAAAATTAGAATGGGAAGATAAGTGTATTTTTTTATTTAAAGAGAAATCAAAAGAATAATCAAAAATAATTTTGCTAATTCAACCGCCACAATTCGAAATTGAGTACCGTTGCAAAAGCCACCCAACAAATGTATGGCACCAACAACCATGCTGCAAAATGGGAGAATTTTTTAAAAGAAAAAATAGTTACAGCTATACTAATTACCATTAAAACTATTATTACTAACGCAAAAGCAGGATTTTGATAATAAAAGAAAACAATACTCCACATAAAATTTAGAAAAAGCTGTATCCAATAAAATAAATATGCTTTGCTTTTATTTTGAGTAAGCAATTTACTATTCCAAACCAAAAAAAATGCAATACCCATCATCGTATAAAGCGTTGTCCATACAGGGCCAAATAAATAATTGGGTGGATTAAAAGAAGGTTTATTTAATGTAGCATACCAACCATTTATTGCAGGAACGGTAAGATAACCTGATAAACCCCCAACTGCAAGCGGAATAAAAATTGAAATAAGTAATTTAAAAATTGGTTTCATTTATTTAGTTTTAATTTACGAATGTAAGTTAACATTAAATTGTTCCATTCTTTTTATAAAATGCAATAATAAATGCCGTTACTTCATCATAACTTAAAATGCCCATCGGTTGCTCATTGCTTTGCAAAAACTTATCATAAAAATATCTTACAATTGGTTCTACAAAACTCTGATGGGCTAAATTGAATTTTTTTCTTTCTTTAAAGTCAGCAATAACTTCCTGTGACAATAACTTTCTATACTGAAGCGATGATGTACTATCGGCAAAATACAATGTACGATTGGCGTAAGTAAACAAATCGGTGTAAACAGAATACCTAAACAATGTATCTGTAGAAGCAGCTGCGGCAAGGTATCCAACAAAATTGGCTTCCATTTCTTTTGCATAGCCAAGCTGGTGCGCTACTTCGTGGCAAGTGGTAAATGGCTGTGTAAATTTTGGTACGGTTGTATTTACTTGTGCCTCGCCAGTAAATGGATTATAATATCCAAGAAAGCCAGTGTAATTTCCCAACCATCCCCACATCGATTTTTTAATAGACCGTTTTTCGTAGTGAAGAAAAGGATACTTTTTTGCAGCAGAAGCATAAGCATTTTCTGTTTTCAAAAACATTTCTTTACTTGATGGATACGCAATATTTTTTTGTACTAAAATTTGTTTAGAAGTATTTATTTTTTCAATTAATATTTCATTTATCTTTTTTAAATCATCAACTGAATATTTTTCTATGGTCAAATTTAATTGAGCAGCAATTCCAATTCGATTATAATTTATTCCCCAAAAAATATTAAAAAGCAAATACAAAATATTGCAAAAAATAAATACAGAAAAAAGTAACGGTTTAATATTTGCTTTCAAATTGACTCTTCTTTTTTTGCTCCACAAAAAACGAATAAGCTGAAACAGTTTTACCAACAAAAAAATAACTAGCCCGCCATACAAAAAATCGCCAATGCTAAATGGCAACCAACCAAAACTTGATCTCAATATTTTTGAAAAAGCAGGATAAAAATGTGAGGAAAAACCATTTTCTACCCTAAATGCGTTGCTACTATACATATTTACAGTAATACAACTTACCAATAAAATAACCGCAATAATCCATTTTCGAGTAGCTTGCATAGTGTGAAATAGCATTTTATACCCAAAAATGAGGAATTTTATTAAGTAAAAGGCATAGATAAAGGTATATTTCAAAATAAATAACGTACATTTGCACTCCTTTAAAACGAGTGTAATGGCAAGCAAGAGGTTGTACGAGATAGCTTTTGTTGGTTTAAAACATGGTGACCATGAGTTTAACTACACATTAGAGGATAAGTTCTTTATAGAAAAAGGTGCAGAAGATGTAGAAAATATGCATGCTACTGTAAAACTATTGTTAGAAAAAAACACTGGTTTTATGTTGCTAAAATTTCAAACAGGCGGTAATGCACAAGTAAATTGCGACAGATGCGGAAACTTAATGCAAGTATCGCTTTGGGATGAATTTAATATGGTTGTAAAACTTATTGAAAACCCCGAAGAAATGAATGAGCAAGAAGAAGATGCAGATGTTTTTTACATAGGTCGTAGCGAAAGTCATTTAGATGTAAGCGATTGGTTGTACGAATTTGTTTTGCTCAGCATTCCCACACAACATATATGTGCGGATGATGAAAATGGACAATCTCTTTGCAATAAAGATGTACTAAAAAAGCTTGCAGAAATGAAAGTGACGGCAGAGGAGCAAAAAGAAAATTCTATTTGGAAAGGATTAGAAAAATTTAAAGACAATTAGCACAGTCTAAATACTGAATACTAAATACTATTATCTTAAATACTAAAATAAATAAACATGCCAAATCCGAAAAGGCGTCATAGTCAGCAAAGAAGTGCAAAAAGAAGAACACATTATAAAGCTACTGCTGCTACGCTTAGCATAGACAGTACAACTGGCGAAACACACGTACGTCATCGTGCACATGTAAGCGAGGGTAAATTGTTCTACAAAGGAAAATTAGTTTCTGAAAAAGCACCGCTAAGAGCTGTTTAATTTCTGCTAAATAAAATATTTTATTCCAAAGTCTTTCTTGCATAACTTCAAGAAAGGTTTTGGAATTTTTAATTTTTAAAATTTCTTGCAATGATTACAATTGGGCTAGATATGATGGGTGGAGATTTTGCTCCGTTAGAAGCAGTGAAAGGTGCAGCTGCATTTTTTTCAGCAAACAATAAAAATATACAGCTCGTACTTATTGGCGATGAAGAAAAAATTAAAGCAGAAATAAAAATAAATACTTTACCAGAGCAGCAATACTCAATTGTACATGCACCCGAGGTAATAGAAATGCACGAACATCCTACCAAAGCATTTAAAGAAAAAACAGAAAGTTCTATTGCAATAGGTTTTAAATTATTGGCTACAGAAAAGATTGATGCATTTATTAGTGCTGGCAATACTGGCGCTATGCTTGTTGGTGCATTATTTAGCATAAAAAAAATAGAAGGTGTACTTCGCCCAACCATTGGCGCATACGTACCAAGAGAAAATGGCTCGTTAGGCTTATTAGTAGATGTAGGATTGAACGCAGATTGCAAACCTGAAAACTTAAATCAGTTTGCTGTGCTCGGGGCATTATTTGCAGAGCATGTTTTAAAAATAAATAACCCTAAAGTTGGTCTTGTAAACCTTGGCGAAGAAGAAGGCAAAGGAAATATTTTAGCTCAAGCCGCTTACCCATTACTAAAAGAAAATACTCACATCAATTTTATAGGAAATATAGAAGGCAGGGATATTTTAATGGATAAATCTGATGTGATGGTTTGCGAAGGTTTTACCGGAAACGTGGTTTTAAAATTGGCCGAAAGCGTTTACGATATTGTAAAAAGAAGGAATATTAAAGATGAACATTTTGAACGTTTCAATTTTGAAATTTATGGCGGTGTGCCGGTGCTTGGTGTAGAAAAACCAGTTATCATTGGCCATGGAATAAGCGGTGCAAATGCTTTTAAGAATATGATAAATATTGCTGTTCGAATGATAGAGGTGGATTTGAGTAGAAAGATTAAAGAAAGTTTTAAAGAGTAATTTTGTTTACTCAAAAATAAAATATTTTAAAAAGAAGCTAATACTAGCTTCTTTTTTTGTGTCTATTAAAATCCTTACAAAATCCTTTTCTCATTTTTAATATTAATTAACCATATATTTTTTTATAATGCAATAAAAACTAATACAATACACTTCAATTTACAATGAATGCTGTACGTTACATGTGTTAAAAAGATATTAACATATAATTATACCATTGTTTTTTGTAAAAAAATTAACACTATATTTATCTATCTATTTTTTTAACTAAACATTTATTATGAAAAAAGTTGTACTACTAACAATTGTGTTAGCAATGATTTCGTTTGCAGGTTTTTCGCAGTCGGACAAATTTTGGTCTGCCGACAATGCAAATCGCAGTAGCATTATAACAGATAAAGCTGTTGCAAGATTATCGTTTCCTAAAGAGTTTAAATTATTTAGTTTGAACACTGCTTCTTTAAGGCAACAATTATTTTCTGTTGTTGGCAATAGAGCTACTCAACACTCTACAGTAATTTCTTTGCCAAATGCAGATGGAATACTGGAGCAATTTGAAGTATTTGAAGCTTCAAATTTTGAGCCAGCTTTGCAAGCGCAGTTTCCTGAAATTAGAGCTTATTCTGGCAAAGGAATTACTGATAA
>JAYTGY010000384.1:0-4280 GCA_043733065.1 Ferruginibacter sp. | reverse complement strand
TTACTTTAAATCTATTACAATTTTGGCATTTTTTTGCTCTGATGATGATATATAAACCTCATATCGTTTTTTATTGGCCGTTACAATCATAAGTGATGTGTTTGGTGGAATTGAACCCAAATTATCGGCTACCATTATCAGCTCGTGGTGTGGATTTGCCTTATCTACTTTTATTTTTATCGTTATTGGTTTTGCAGAAAGCCCTACATGATTTACAATTAATTGATTGTTGTGATAAATGGTTACTGTATCGCCATCTATGTCGCCATTATCATATAGCTCAATAATCATTTCGGTTTCATCGGTTTCTATTTTGCGTGCCAGTGCATTTTCTCTTGTAGCAATAAGCTTCGGTATTATTGTTGGTATTTGCTTTGCTGATGCTTTTACAGTAGCAGGCGGAATCGTTTTAATGTCTGTTTTTGATTTTTCTATGGCAGCATTTGGTTTTACAATCAATGGTTTTGTTATTGGTTTTGCAATAACTGGTTCTATTGGCTTTTTTGCAACTTCAGCTTTTGGTGTAATTTTTTCTATTGGCTTAGGTTTTGGCACTTCCACTATTGGTGGTTCTTTTATTTTGCATTCTTTAAAAATAATATCATCCATTGCAAAATCATTGCCGCAGCCACCATTAGTAACATCTTCCATTTTTAATGTGATGGCACTCGTATTTGCTGGCATAGTAAATTCACCGTAAAACTTTTTCCAATTTGGTTGAGCGATTTGCGCTAATGCCCCAGTTTGAAAATGTACTATTTCGCTATTACCTGATAAAAGCGATGTTTTAATATTGGGTGGTGTAGGACTACAACCCTCTGCATACTTACAAATATTAGCTAGCCAAAAAGAAACTTCGTACGTTTTACCAGCTTTAAGCCCAGCAATATAATTTATAAAAAAAATGCTCGGGTTTACACTTGCATTTACTATCATCATTCGTCCGTTGTTATCGTTAGGCGTATGATCTGCTAATAAATTGTGCCATCTGCCCTCAAAGCAATCAGATGTAAAAGCTGCAAAACAATACTCTCCATCTTTTGGGCAAACTGTTTTACTCTTGCTATAATTATTCAAATCTGTCGAATTCATATCTTGCGGAGCAGCGAGGGTTCCAAAGTCAATCGTAATAGTATTTTCTTTAAATGTGCAATTATACTCTTGCGCTTTTACATTAAGCAGCGACATAAATAAAAAGCTTACAACAATTATTATATTTCTGTAACCCTTTATCATTATCCTTTTTTAGAAAATAAAATTAAACATAAACGTATGAATGCTTTAACCGTTTATCATATTCTAATCTATTAAAAATCATTTATTGAACCAATATTAACTATGCATTTATGCTATTTCGGGTATAAAATATGTAATTTTTATCAATATTGTATTATTTCGGGTATAAAAAATAAAGAAAGTTCATATTTATACTATAAAAGGTATATATTTGTGGTAAAATTGGTTTTATGTATCATTAAAGGTAAAAAAATGAATAAAGAAAAAGGAAATGCATTGGCACTATTTGTAAAACAAAAACGCAAACAAATAGACATAACACAAATAGAACTTGCAGATAAAGCAGGAGTAGGTTTGCGTTTTGTAAGAGATATGGAGCAAGGTAAAATGAGTTTACGAGTGGATAAAGTAAACGATGTATTAAAACTATTTGGGGCAGAGCTTGCACCAAGCAATATGGATAGAAATAAACTAACCAACAATGGCTAGAAAAGCACAAGTATATATGAAAGAAACTTTAGCAGGAATGCTAGAAGAAGTAGCTACGGGTTATGCATTTGCCTACGCTGATACTTACATGAATGATACAAATGCACAACCCGTAAGCAATACATTGCCATTGCAAAAAAAACAATTTGAAAGCAATGTGTTGTTTCCATTCTTTGATGGACTGATACCAGAAGGATGGTTGCTAGATATAGCAGAAAAAAATTGGAAGATAAATGAAAAAGATAGAATGGGATTGCTACTTACCTTTTGCAAAAATTGTATAGGTGCAGTAAGTGTAGTAGAAATAAAATAAAGCAAATGAAAAAGTATAAACAAAAATATAGTAACGATGCTGAGCAAAATACATCGTGGATGTTGGAAGAACCGCCTAGTGCATATACCACAAATAAATGTTTGTACTGTTACGAACCATTACAAGATAGCCATTCTAATTTTCACCAAGCATGTAATAAAAAGTTTTTTGGGCAGTTAGAAACACCACTGCTAGAGTATAATAAAGAAGATTTAGAAAAACTAGCCAACCAAATACTAAGTAGCCAAATGGCAGTAACGGGCGTGCAAGCAAAATTATCGCTGAGCATGCACCGCAAAGAAGATAAGAATGTTGTGAAGAAACTTACCATAGTAGGTTTGTATGGCGATTATATACTAAAACCACCATCGGAATATTATGCACACTTGCCAGAAGTAGAAAGTGCCACCATGCAGCTAGCAAATGTTTGCGGCTTACAAACTGTGCCAAACAGCCTTGTGCGCTTGCAAGATGAAACTTTGTGCTATGTAACCAAACGTGTAGATAGAAATAAAAAAGGAAAACTACACATGGAAGATATGTGCCAGCTTACAGAGCGATTAACAGAAGATAAATACAAAGGCAGTCATGAACAAGTGGCAAAAACTTTATTAAAATATAGTGCTACTCCATTATTAGATGTTGTAAATTTTTATGAAGTAGTATTGTTTAGTTTTTTTACTGGCAATGCAGATATGCATTTGAAAAACTTTTCGTTATTGGAAAAACCAGGACTAGGCTATACACTAAGCCCTGCTTATGATTTGCTAGCTACTGCACTTGTAAACAAAGCCGATAATGAAGAACTAGCACTTACACTAAATGGCAAAAAAAGAAAACTAACATACAATGATTTTTTAGTAGCATTTGAAACTAGTGGATTGAGCAAAAAAGTGTTGGATAATACGTTAGAAAATTTTTATTACTGCAAAAGACCAATGTTGGAAATGCTGGAAAAAAGTTTTTTAACAGATGAATTAAAAGTTGATTTTAAAAAACTGTTGGAAGAAAGATATAAGACGATGTTTGAAAAAAAATTGCATCAATCTAATGCATAATAAAAGATGAAAAAAGATTTACTGATGAAGGGCTGAGGGATAGAAGCGAAAATCCTTTTTTGTTGCTGCCTTTGAGCAACAAAAAAGATTGTAGCGTATAGCCCTGACAAATGCTCAACAAAGATTTGTAGTTCACAGCCCCAAATCTTAATTCTTACATATCAAATCTTAAATTATTTTTTCCTTTTATAATCTCCCCGTTTCCACGCTTTTATAAATTCGTTCCAAGCAAAGGGATTAAAAATATTTTGTGGTGCTATTTGTCCGGCAGAATATAATTTTTGAGAATACTGTCGTTGGTATTGTTTTGATGCTTCACGCCCATCGCTTGGCAAAGTGGCCATGAGCAAGCGGCGTGTGGCTGCATTGTTGTTTTGTCTAGCTACTGCCAATGCATCATCGGGTACATTGTTGTTTACAAAATCTCTTTCAAACTGCTCCCGAGTCATACGAGGTTTTATAATAGTGGCTGGCAAATAAACGGTATCGGTTACCATTAGTTGGATAATGCTTTGTTGGTTGCCTTGCAATTCTCTTGGAATGGTTGCGGTTATTGGCTTGTAACCGATGCTGCTAAATTCTACTTTATCGCCTTTGAGCACTACGATACTAAAAACACCATCGGAATTGGAAACGGTACCACGGTTTTGTCCTTTTACAACAATACTTGCGGCGGGTACGCCTTTGAGGCTATCGGCCGTCATTATTACGCCATACAATTGTACTACAGAATCTTTAAAAGTTTCAAATTGTGCATTGGCGGCAATGGGAGAAAAAAAAATAAGTATAAATAAGTATCGTAAAAATGTTTTCATATTATATAAAATGCATTATCGAAATGCAGCAATTATTTTTTGATAAACAAAGTAAGGTTATCATTGTTTAATTTTGCAACGAAAATACATTTTTAACAATACATTTCGCTTAATGCACAATTTAAGCAAACGAGGATATATAACATGACAAACGAAGATATTTTAAAAGCGCTTAGCAATGTAGCCGAGCCAGACCTTGGTAGTGACCTTGTAACCCTGAACATGGTGAAGGATATTGTAATAAATAGCAATGCCGTTTCTTTTACGGTAGTGCTTACCACGCCTGCTTGCCCAATGAAAGATCATATACAAAATGCATGTACAAATGCAGTAAAATTATTGGTAAATAAAGATGCGGTGGTAACAGTA
>JAYTGY010000383.1:0-23721 GCA_043733065.1 Ferruginibacter sp. | reverse complement strand
TTTATACCACCACCAACAGTAAATGGGATGTTAATTTCTTTGGCAATTTTTTCTACCAAACTTGCAAGCGTTTTTCTTTTTTCTTGTGTGGCAGTAATGTCTAAAAATACCAATTCGTCGGCACCTTCTTGTACATACTTTATTGCCAATTCAATGGGGTCGCCAGCATCACGTAAGTCCACAAAGTTTATGCCCTTTACGGTGCGGCCATCTTTTATATCCAAACAAGGAATTATTCTTTTCTTTAACATAGTGTGCTCAATTCTTTTAAACTAATTCTATTTTCATATATTGCTTTTCCAATAATTACAGCTTCACAACCAATTTGTTTCACAGCTTCAATATCTCCAATGCTTGAAATACCGCCGCTTGCAATTAAATTCACTTTGCTTTTTTGCAAAATTTCTTCATACAAATCATTAGATGCTCCTTGCAACATGCCGTCTTTACTAATGTCTGTGCATACAACATATTTTATACCTTTCTTTTCAAAGCTGCTTATAAAATCAATTATATCTAATTCAGAACTTTCTTGCCAACCTTGTGTGGCTATTTTTTTGTTTAAACAATCTGCACCCAATATTATTTTTTCTGCGCCAAATTGTTCAAGCCATTCTAAAAATAGGGCAGGGTTCTTTGCGGCAATACTACCGCCAGTAATTTGAGTAGCACCACAATCAAAAGCTACTTCCACATCTTCGTTTGTTTTTAAGCCACCACCAAAATCTATTTTTAAATTTGTTTTTGTTGCAATATCATACAATACTTTACTGTTTACAATGTGCTGCGATTTTGCGCCATCTAAGTCTACCAAATGCAAATATGTTATACCACTTGCTTCAAATGCTTTCGCTACTTCCAATGGGCTTTCATTGTAAATTTTCTCAGTACTATAATCACCTTTGGTAAGCCTTACAGCTTTTCCGTTTATGATGTCTATTGCGGGTATTAATCTCATTGTTATTTTTTTGACACAAAGTGCACAAATAAGTCACACTAAGTACACTAAGTTGATGATATAATAATTAATATTTAATCTGATTCAATTTTTCCTTTGTGAACCTTGTGAAAACTCTTTGTGTTCTTTGTGTTTAAATCTCCAAGAAATTCCTCAAAACCCTTTCCCCCACGCTTGCTGATTTTTCAGGGTGAAATTGCGTTGCATAAAAATTACCCTTTTGCATAGCAGCACTAAATGGTAAAATATAATTGCATGTAGCAATTGTATTCTCGTTTATAGTTGCATAATAGCTATGTACAAAATAAAAATTATCTGCTGCTGTTATTCCTTCAAAAAGCTTACTATTACTACTTTCTACATTATTCCAACCCATATGCGGTACCAGTTCTGTTGATGGAAATAATTTTACTGTAGCATCAAAAACCCCCAAGCAAGAAGTATTATTTTCTTCACTAAAAGCACACATCAATTGCTGCCCAAGACAAATGCCCAATACAGGTTGTGTTAAAGATGTTATCAATGTATCTAGTTTTCTTTCTTGTAAATATTGCATTGCAGTACTCGCTTCTCCCACACCAGGGAAAATTACTTTATCAGCTTTTCGTATTTCCATTTCATCATCTGTTATAATAGATTCATACCCCAATCTATTCAATGCATTTTGCACAGAAGTAATATTGCCAGCATTGTATTTTATAATCGCTATCATAAAGTTCCCTTTGTGCTTGGTATACTAAAATTGTTTGTTTTGCTTACTGCCATTTTTATGGCTTTTGCAAAGGCTTTAAAAATTGCTTCTATTTTATGGTGTTCATTATCGCCTTCAGCTTTTATATTCAAATTGCATTTTGCATTATCACTAAATGATTTGAAAAAATGCATAAACATTTCAGTAGGCATTTCGCCAATTTTTTCTCTAGTAAAATTAGCATCCCATACCAACCATGGTCTGCCGCCAAAGTCAATAGCCACTTGTGCTAGGCAATCATCCATTGGTAATAAAAAACCATAACGCTCTATTCCTTTTTTACTACCAAGAGCTTGTAAAAAAGTTTCACCTAATGTTATAGCAACATCTTCTATCGTATGATGTTCATCTATATTTAAATCACCTTTTACGCTTACAAATAAATCCATATTGCCATGCTTGGCTATTTGCTCTAGCATGTGGTCAAAAAAACCAAGCCCAGTATCTAATGTACTTTTACCAGTGCCATCTAAGTTTACAGTTACTTCAATATTTGTCTCATTTGTTTTTCTTAAAACATTCGCTTGCCTTGGTTCAACTTTTAAAAAACTATAAATATCACTCCAATTTGCTGTACACAAAACCGCATCATCTGTTTTTTCTTTCGAAATATAAATGGCTTTGCAACCCATATTTTTTGCTAATTGGACATCTGTCATCCTATCGCCAATTACATAAGAATTTGAAAGGTCATAATTACCTTTCATATAATGTGAGAGCATACCTGTGCGTGGCTTTCGTGTAGGTGCATTGTCTGCAGGAAAAGATTTATCTATTAAGATATCTTTAAAAACTACGCCTTCGTTTTTAAATGCTTGTATAATTTTATATTGTGCAGGCAAAAATGTTTCTTCAGGAAAAGATGAAGTACCTAGCCCATCTTGGTTGCTAACCATCACCAATTCATAATCCATTTCTTTTGCAATGCGGCTTAGCCATTGAAACACGGCAGGGTAGTACTCCAGTTTTTCTAAACTGTCTAATTGAAAATCTATTGGCGGTTCTATTACCAATGTGCCGTCTCTGTCTATGAATAATACTTTTTTCATTGTTTAAAACCCCCCTAAATACCCCGAAGGAGGACTTGGGAGTCCGTAATTTTTTGAGGTTATTAATTTATTTCAAAGTTTAATTTTAAATTCTTCTAGTTAATCTTCTACTTTATCTTCTAGGTTTCCTCCCCCTTCGGGGGAGATAGAGGGGGCTTCTTTTGCGGAGATAGAGTGCGATTTTATCACTTCTACCAATCTCTCATTTTCCACCTCACTTCCCACCGTTATCCTTAAACAATTTTTCACCACACTATTTCTATTTCTTGTAATCACTTTTGCTGCAACCAAGGTTTCGTACAAAGTATTTGCATCTTCTACTTCTACTAAAATAAAATTAGCATCGCTTGGGTAAATCTTTTTTACAATTGGCAATGCAGTTAAATTTTTAATCAGTTTTTCTCTTTCTTTTAATATTATATTTTTATTCTTTTCAAAATCATCAACAGCTAATAATGTTTTTAATGCTTCATCTTGATTAAGCTTACTCACATTGTATGGGGGCTTTACTTTATTGTACAAATTGATTATTTCTTCACTCGCATAAGCCATACCAACCCTAGCTGCAGCTAGTCCCCAAGCTTTACTAAAGGTTTGCGAAATAATAATATTGGGATATTGTGCTATTTTATTTATGAAAGAATCTGCATTGCTAAAGTCAATATAGGCTTCATCTATAAAAACAATACCATTAAAATTTTCGATTATTCTTTCGATGTTTTCAATGTTATTTCCAGAAGGATTGTTGGGAGAACAAATAAAAATCAATTTCAAATTTTCATCTTTCAAATAATTTTCCATCCTTTCAAAATTAATTTTAAAATCATTTGTCAAAGGAACTTTTATCAATTCTACATCATTTATTCCTGCACTCACATCATACATTCCATATGTAGGTGTGAACGTAAGCGCCTTGTCTTTACCAGGTTCACAAAATATTCTATAAGCTAGGTCTATTACTTCATCGCTGCCATTACCAACAAAAATATTTTCCGTGGCTATGTTTTTTATTTCACTCAATTTCTTTTTCAATTCCAATTGTTTCGGGTCAGGATATCGGTTCAATTCCCCAAACGGATTTTCATTGGCATCTAAAAAAACGGCATCTTTCCCTTTGTATTCATCTCTTGCACTTGAATACGGCTGCAAGGCAAGTATATTTTTTCGTACTAATTTTTCTAAGTTGAACATGTGTATTTGTATATTTTCAAATTTAAAGAATGTCAGGCTGAGCTTGTCGAAGCCGATGCTATTTATTGCAATAGTTTTCAAAAGGAACCTGCCTTCGAAAAGCTGCTAATGACATGTATTACAAAAAACTGAAAAAGAATTTTTACAAAAATTTAATTTAGCCACAAAGTCTCAAAGACACAAAGGAAAAATGCTACGCATTTTTTCTACTTCGTGTCTTTGAGCCTTAGTGGCAAGTTTCCATTTTTGCAGCAAAGCTGCAGAAAAACCTTTCTTCTTATCATTTGTAAAGAACTTTTTATCTTGTGTCTTATGTCTAAAATCTAATCTCTATTATTTTGCATCTAGCCTCACCCTCACCGCATTCTTATGCCCCCATAATCCTTCTGCTTCAGCCATCAACTCCACCGATGGACCAATATTCTGCAACCCTTCTTTACTTACTTCCTGTACCGTTATTTTCTTTACAAAACTATCCAACGATACACCACTGTAATTTCTCGCATAACCATTTGTAGGTAAAGTGTGGTTCGTGCCAGTTGCATAATCACCAACAGATTCGCAACTGTAATTTCCTAAAAATATAGAACCTGCATTTGTAATTTGTGAAACTATATTAGCTGTATTTTCTGTAGCGATAATTAAATGTTCAGGTGCATATAAATTACTAAACACAATACATTCCTCAATATCATGCAATAAAATTGCTTTGCTGTTTTCAATGGCCCTTGTTGCAATTTCTTTTCTTGGCATTGCATTTAATTGTTTTGCAATTTCAAGCAACGTTGCATTAATAACATTTTTATTATTGCTTAATAAAATCATTTGGCTATCTGCACCATGCTCAGCTTGCGATAATAAATCTGCAGCAACAAATACTGGGTTACAAGTTTCATCTGCTATCACCAATACTTCACTTGGCCCAGCTGGCATATCAATGGCCACGCCAAAATTTAGGGCCTTTTGTTTTGCTGCTGTTACGAATTGATTACCCGGTCCAAATATTTTATTTACTTGAGCAATGGTTTCTGTACCAAATGTCATAGCTGCAATGGCTTGTATGCCACCAACACTGTATATTTTTGTAATGCCTACCAATGCTGCGGTGTAGAGTATGGCAGGGTTTATTTTACCTTCTTTGTTAGGGGGTGTACAAAAAATAATTTCTTTGCAGCCTGCAATTATAGCGGGAACACCAAGCATTAATACAGTCGAAAATAGGGGAGCACTTCCCCCAGGAATATAAATACCTACGCTTTCAATGGCCCTGTTTTCTCGCCAACAAAAAACACCTTTCGTTGTTTCTATTTTTTCTACAGGTTGTTTTTGTGCTTCATGAAATTTACTAATATTATTTTTTGCCAATTGTATAGCCGCTTTCAATTCTTCTGATAATTGTGGTGCAGCATTTCTAATATCATTCTCACTTACGGCAATACTTGTTAAATCTGCCTTATCAAATTTTTTGCAATATTGTAATACTGCTTTATCGCCATTTATTTTTACATCTTCAAATACAGTCTTCACCATTTCATTCAACGATGCTTTTTCTGTTGTTGGTCTAGTTGTTAAACTCTTCCAGTCTTTTCTTTCGGGTAATATTATTTTTTGCATTTATTATAATTTACTTTTATTCACTTCGTGAAAAATATCTGCCACGAATAACACTAATTGCCACTAATAAAACCCATTCGTGTTTATTTGTATAATTAGTGGCTACCTTACAAAATCATCTTCTCAATTGGCACAACTAATATTCCTTCAGCCCCTAAACCTTTCAATTTATCTATCACTTCCCAAAACTCATCTTCTTTTACCACAGAATGAATGCTACTCCATCCTGCTTCTGCCAATGGCAAAACGGTAGGCGATTTTGCACCAGGCAATATGGCTGAAATAGCTGCTATGGCTGCATTTGGTGCATTTAGTAAAATGTATTTGTTTTCTGATGAGGCTTGTACGGCTTTTATCCTAAACAATAATTTATCAAGAATGGCTTGCTTATCAGTATTCAAATTTTTATTGGCTATTAAAACCGCCTTACTCGTTTTCACTACTTCTACTTCTTTCAATCCATTCATCAAAAGTGTGCTGCCAGTACTCACAATATCAAAGATGCCATCTGCTAAACCAATACCGGGCGCTATCTCAACACTGCCTCCTATTTCTTCTATCTCTACTTTTATATTATTTTTCGTAAAATAGTTGCGTAAAATTTTTGGATAACTCGTGGCTACTTTTTTATTATTGAAAAACGATAGCCCAGTATATTTTTCATCTTTAGGAATAGCCAACGATAATTTGCAATTTGCAAAGCCAAGATTTGCAACTTCAAGCACATCTTTTTCTTTTTCCCATACTTCGTTTTCTCCCAATATGCCAATATCTGCAACCCCTTGCTCTACATATTGTGGTATATCATCGTCTCTTAAAAACAATACTTCTATTGGGAAGTTTGTTGCGGCAGTTATCAATTTCCTATCGCCATTGGGTAATTTTATGCCACATTCTTTTAAAAGTTCCAATGATTTTTCTGATAGTCTTCCTGCTTTTTGTATGGCAATTTTTAGTTTACTCATGTTTAATTTTTTTGCTGAGTAAAAGAGTAGGAGCGTAGTTGGACAAACAAAAACCCCGTCTGTTACTCAGACGGGGTTTTGAAATATTTTGTAGTTTACATATATCATTTACACCTAGCCTGAGGGCAAGTATGAGAATGATGATGATGTAAAATAGATGTGTACATTGTTTATATTGAATTGTAAAAGTAAACTTAGTAAGGTTGTAAAACAAATATATTTATTTTGCAGCAGGTATATCACCCCAGTTTTCGCCACTCTTTATTCTATATATCTGCATATCCGATACTTTAAATTGTTTTACCAACGCTTTAACAGGTTTACCTTCGTTTAGCAGTTTTTTTAAGAGCATAACTTTTGTTACTGTAAGTTTAGTTGGTCTTGTATTTCTACCACTACCAGCACGCCTATTTTCTTTATCTGCAATTACAAGAGGGCTACTTCTTTGGTGTATCACATTTTCTTCGTGTGTCATCCATTTTAGGTTGCTAGCTCTGTTGTTTAATTTATCAAAATCTAAATGTGCTACTATGGTTTGTTTTTCGGTTGGCACTTTTAAAAAATATTGTGCCACTAATCTGTGTACCAAGGCATGATAATTTGTTGCCCTTGCTTTCCAATCTGCCGCCAATCTCTTTCGCTGGTTTGCACGTAAACCTTCTAATAATGCGGTAGCTTCTTTTATAGCAAGTTTACTTTCTTTATCAAGTTTCATTTGCCTAATCTTTGCAGTAAACTTTGCTATTTGTTTATTGTGGTAAATAAATTTCCGTTCTGCCTCCTCATCTCTATCCGAAAAAAACTTAAGTCTAATAATTTTATAGCCATTAACCATAGATCCTTCTAAAATATTACCATCCGAAAATCTATTAAAAGTGCGTAAGCGTCCAAAATTGGATACTTCTACAACGTTTTCACTGGTATAGTCAAAATTAAATTCTATGTTTTTCCAACGTTCGCCTGGCATACTTTTTTCCATAATGTGGGGATATTATAGTTAAATAAAATGGTTTTGCTTTTTATAAAATGAAAATATAGCAACGTAGGGGTATTGCCGCTGGTATAAAAGTAAAATAATTATAGCCAATAACAAAGAAAATTTGTAGGTTAAATACTACAAGAGGATTAAAATGTGGTATTCTTATTATCCTTAAGGCAATTTTTTCGTTTTTTAGAAATAGAATAACGTCTTCTTGCCTTTGCCGTCAAGCAGGTTCTCGCAAAAAAGTTGCTAAGCAACAAAAACGAAGTTTTTAAACTTTGTGCTTTGTAGCCTTAGTGGCTAAAAAATTTTGCGGAGCAAAATACTCTTTCCGCCTTAATTAATCAAAAAACGCCTTCCCGTGTTCTCGGCAAAAAAATTTAACCTAAAAACGTCACATCAAATTTTCGGCAAAAAAACTATTTAAATAAAGAAAAATTTTGCACAGTTGTATAATCCACATGAAAGGTTTTATACACCCCAGCTTTACCCAATTTTACCGAACCCAACACCCGAACTTTTACATCTTTTTTATAGAGAGAAGAAATGCCGTTTTTAAGCAAGTTTTTTACATCCAAATCTACCTTTAGGGGAATGGTAAAATTATCCCGTCTTGGAACCGACACTTGAATATTTTGGGTAGAATGACCCAAAAATATGCTATCAACAAAAATATCTAAATCGGTTCGGCTAAGCTGCAAACCAAAATTATTGGGGTTGTAATACACCAAATCTACATTAAGCGCTGCACCCGAAAACGACAATTGATCCACCTTAAGGTTCTTAAATTCTTTAAAAACCAAATCCTTTGGTTTCTGACAACCTGACAAAAATACCAAAAACACTGATGCTAAAACAAGGGTAGGGACGAAGCATTTTTTCATTCAATAATTTTTATGCTGTAAGGTACTAAAACTAGGAGTGATGGAGAAATCTATTTTTTGGTAGTATGATTAATTTAACTAATTTATTGAGTATTTTTAATTTTTATGTTAAAAATTAGGTTGATTTTATCAACTAAAATATAACGAATAGTATTTTTTGTATAAAATAATGTTTAAAAATAATTTATGAAGTTTAAATATTATTTTAAATTAGTAATTATGAGAATTATTGTACATTTTATCTACAAAAATATATACAATATTGCTTTTATTAGATTTTAAATTTTATATTGAATTAAATATATGATTATTAATATAAAATGATGTTTATATTATAAATAACTTTGTTTAAAATAACATATTATATTTTATATGCTATTTAAGAAATCAAAATTCAAAATTTTCTATTATTTTTCAGTTTTAATGGTTTAGGCTCGTCATAATTTACACTTAAAATTAACAGCCTTAAAATGTGAATTTGCGAAAACTATATTTATGACAAATTGGCTTTTTCTCATTTTTAAATTTCTGCTTTTCTCAAAAAACTATTACAACTTATTCATATTGCTTATTGTAACACCCTATCTTTTTTGCTATTTTTTCTAATTCGTTTTTTTGATTTTCTGTACAAACTATTTATTAAGATTTTATCCCGTTAAACCTTTTTAAGGCTGTAGCATCTAAACTTTTTGTAAATTCGGCTTTGGATTAAAAAAAATCCTGCAAAAACTAATAAAATTACCCCCTGAACACATGAGAAAAAATCTACTCTTTTTAATTATAATATCACTTTTTTCTACTGCTAGTTTTGCGCAAGCATTTTCCAATGAAGGGAAAGATTTTTGGATTCCCTATCCCGAACATATTGATGGTACTCTTTCTGCAATGGGTATTTATATTACAGGGGATGTAAATGCAATAGGTAACATTGCTGTTGGCGCAGTTAATATACCATTTACCCTTACTGCTAATGCAGTTGTGTATAAATTTATAGGTCCGAACGCAGCAGGAAATGCAGCAAATAATAACGTTTATTTGGGAGGTTTTCAAGATAATGTAATTGCGGGGAAAGGTATTCACGTTACTTCTAACGTGCCAGTTGTAGTGTTCGCACACATCATAAGGTCTGCACGCTCGGGTGCTACACTTGCACTTCCTTCAACTGTATGGGGTAAAGAATATATTGTACCAAGTTATGCAAATTCTGGTGGTACAGGTGTAGGCCAAGGTTACGGAGTTGTTGATGTTATTGCATCAATACCTAACACAGTTGTTGAAATTACACCTACAGCTACAACAAGAAATGGTCTTCATCCTATTGGTACTCCATTTACAATTACTTTACCAAATGTTGGAGATATCTATCAATTAGAATTTGCCCAAAATGCAGATATGTCCGGCACAAAGATAAAATCGATTGCTTCTGGTACAAGTGGGTGTAATCCTATTGCAGTATTTTCTGCTACCACTTGGTCTGCAATAAATTGTAATTCTGGTAATGGGGGAGATAATTTTTATCAACAATTATTTCCTACAGGTACTTGGGGTAAACAATTTGTGACTGGTCCATTAAAAAAAGTTGCTACAAATGCAGCTGATAATAATGTAGATGCAATTAGGGTTTTTGTGAGCGACCCAACAACAGTTGTAACAAGAATAAGCAATGGTGTTATATCAACTTTGACCGGCTTAACGGTTTCAAATTATTATGAATATAGTAGTTCTTTACCTACTTTACTTCAAGCAGATAAACCAATACAAGTAGTACAATATATAACAACACAAGGTTGTGGAAATCCTCAAACACAATCTGATCCAGAAATGATAGTGCTTAGTTCTGTAGAACAAACCATAAACGATATAACGGTAATTGCTGCAACAACTTCGGGAGGCCCGACAAATAACGGAATTGTTCCAACTGGACAAAGTGCAGTAACGACACATTATATAAATGTTTTGATGAAAACCAACAACACTTCATCCTTTAGAATTAATGGTGCTATACCTGCCGCTACATTTACAGCAATTCCAGGTACAAACTATTCATTTTTAAAAGAAAATATTTCGGCTAGAGTAAATACAAATGGTGTAAATCCTACTTCAAGATTAACTGCAGATTCAGGATTTAATGCAATTGCTTATGGTTTTGGAAATGTGGAATCTTATGGATACAATGCTGGTACAAGTGTAAGAGACTTTAACCAACAACTTTTTACTCCTTCTCAATTTGGAATTCTTAATGATGGAAATTCCTATGCTTGTTTGAATACACCTTTCAACTTTAATGTTTATTTACCTGAAACTGCCATTAGTAATTCTGGGGCTTCTGCTGGTACTGCTGTACCAATTCGTTATGATTCTATGCGTTGGAATGTTACAAGTGCTACAAACTTTGTTCCAAATAATTTTCCGGTAATGGTTCGTCCTTTGGAGCAGTTACCAATACCGGGCGGACCTTTTTTACCATATTATCCAAACCCTGTAGTAAGAGAAGATTCAATTAGAATAAGAAATGGTAAATCAGTTGCTTTTTACTCATTGCCTTCACAATATGCTATAACTTCTCCTGGTACATATACCATTTCTGTAAGAGGTTATAGAACAAATGCAAATGGAGATGGATGTACAAGTGGTAACGAAATCGATTTTGATTTTACATTAGTTGTACCTAATGCACCAATAGCAAGTTTCACAAATACACAACCTGGTTGTCCTGCAGATTCAGTATATTTTACTGAAACTAATATTCAAACGCCACCTTCAAGCTCTACCTATTTATTTACATGGAATTTTGGTGACCCAGCAAGTGGAGCTGCCAATACTTCTACCCTTAGAGATCCTGTGCATAGATTTAGTGGTCCAGGTAGTTATACAGTTACATTTTCAAATATAACTGCTGCAGGTTGTGTTAGTGCAACTACAAGCCTGCCAGTAGTAGTACCTAATTTAGTAAATGCAACCATTGCTGGTACAACGGCCGTTTGCCAAAATGCAACGCCTCCAAATATTAGCTTTATTATCACACCGGGTTTAGCGCCATATTTAATTAAATACACATTATCTACAAATGGAGGAGCACCAGTTCTTCAACCAGATATAATTACTAGTGCATTAATAAATACAATACCAGCACCTACAGGAGTAGCTGGTACTTTTGCTTATACATTTACTAGTGTAGAAAATGCCAATGCGGCTTTTTGTACAGTTCCTATTGGGCAAACAGCTACAATAACAGTAAACCCTTTACCTACTGCTACTATTGCTGGCACAATTGATGTTTGTCAAAATTCAACTGCACCAACCGTTACTTTTACTGGTGCTAATGCAACAGCGCCTTATACTTTCACTTACAATATAAATGGGGGAGCTAACCAAACCATTACTACCACAACAGGTAATAGCGTAACACTTGCTGCACCTACAACTACAGTGGGTACGTACAACTATAATTTGGTTTCTGTAAAAGATGCATCATCTACTTTATGCACCAACCCTGTAGTTGGTATTGCTACCGTTGTTGTACAAGCTAAACCAAATGCTACTATTGCTGGTACTGTTTCTTTATGTCAAGATGCGACTGCGCCAAATATTACTTTTAATGGTATTAATGGTAATGCACCATTTACTTTTACCTACAATATAAATGGAGGTGCTACGCAAACAGTTTCGAGTTCCGTTACATCAAATAGTGTAACTGTACCAGTATCTATGGCTACAACGGGTACATTTATTTATAACTTATTGAGTGTACAAAATACTGGTCCTACTACTTGTATTACGAATATTACAGGAGCATCTGCTATAGTAATTATAAATCCAGTACCTACAGCTACGATCACTGGTTCTACTACTGTTTGTCAAGTAGCGGGTGCGCAAACTATTACACTTACTGGTGCTGGTGGTACAGCGCCTTATACTTTTACATATTCTATAAATGGTGTAACACAACCTGCTATAATTTCTATAGGTAATGTGGCAACAATTAGCGCTCCAGTTACAACTATAGGTACTTTTGTATATAAAATAATTTCGGTAAGAGATGCAAGTAGTACATTATGTTTAAACACATTTGCTGTAGCACTTCAACCTACAGCTACTGTGGTTGTACAGGCTACATCTAGCGCTACAATTGCTACAAATACAGCGGCTGTTTGTCAAGATGCAAGTGCACCTATTATTACTTTTACTGCTACAAATGGCACTGCCCCATTTACTTTTACTTACAACATAAATGCTGGTGCTACTCAAACTATTACAACATCGGCTACATCTGGTAGTGTAACATTGCCAGTTTCTATGGCTGCTTCTGGCACTTTTGTGTATAATCTTTTAAGTGTAAAAAATACTGGTCCCACAAACTGTACAACAGCTTTAACTGGTATTTCTACTACTGTTGTAATAAATCCTATTCCTACGGCTACCATTAGTATTGCAGGTACAAACGCAACTACAGTTTGCCAAAATACCACACAACCAGTTGTTACATTTGGTGGGTTAGGAGGAACAGCACCTTATACCATTAATTATACGCTTAACGGAGTTGCACAAACGCCTATAATTATTGCTAGTGCAAGCACTACCATAAATGCACCAACTAATATTGCGGGAGTGTTTACTTATATTGTAACCTCAATAAAAGATGCTACAAGTACACAGTGTGTTAAAACATATACAACTGGGGCACCTACTGCAATTGTTACGGTAAAGCAATTGGCTACTGCTGCTGTTACCGCAAGCGTACCAACAGTTTGCCAAAACAGTGCTGCCCCATTCATTACTTTTACGGCTACTGGAGGAGTAGCACCATTTACTTTTACCTATAAAATAAATGGTGGTTCAAACTTAACGGTAACAAGTCCTTTTGGAAATTCTGCAAACGTTCCTGTACCAACTCTTATTGCTGGCACATACATATACACACTCGTGAGTGTACAAGAGTCTAGCATTGTAAATTGTGTAAATGCACAAACAGGCACAGCACAAGTTATAGTGCACCCTCAACCAACAGCAAGCTTTTTGCCACCAATTGCACCTTTTTGTGAGCTAAAAGCCATAACGTTTACACCTGTATTTGACGTTATGCCTACAGGTTCGGTAGTATCGTGGGTATGGGATTATGGCGATGGTACTGGTACTCATATACGCCCAGATGGAAATCCATTTCCATTGACTTACCCAACAGCTGGTGTAAAAAATGTAACGTTTAAAACCATATCGGATAAGGGTTGTGAGAGTGTATTGTTTTTAGATGCAATTACTATTAATGTAAAACCAAAAGCAGGTTTTATAAACCCTGGGGCTTGTTTGGCAGATCCATTTGCAAATTTTACCGATACAAGTAAGCCTGTAGGTACAATTGCATTGTGGGAATGGGATTTTGGAGATATAGGTTCTCCAACAAATTTAGTTTCTGGTTCTACACTTGCTCAGCAAAATCCGCAGCATGCTTATTTAACGGTAGGGCCAAAATCGGTAAAACTTTCTGTAACTACGGCTAGTGGCTGTAAGGCAGATACCACACAAACCTTCTTTATAAATGGTGTAATTGCATCTTCCGATTTTATATTACAAAACCCAAATGCAGTATGTTCTAACAAGCCTGTAAAAATAAAAGATGCAAGTGCCGTAGCCGTAGGAAATTTAATAAGAGTAGATATATATTGGGACAATGCCAATGCGCCAACCGTTTTTGAGCAAGACAATGTGCCTACACTTGGTAAAGTATTTTCTCATAATTATCCTATATCGCTAGTAGATAAAACATATCAAATACGCTATGTATCTTATACTGGTTATGATGTGAGTTGTCATAAAGAAGTATTTAGAGATATCGTTGTACATGGTGCACCAGTAGCACAATTTACTACAACATTCCCAGATGTTTGTTTAAATGGTGGTCCAGTACAACTTACACAAGCTAATTCAAGCACGGGTATAGGTGTGTATATGGGCACAGGCGTTACACAAACGGGTTCTGTATTTACATTTGATCCTTCGGCTACAGGTGTAGTACCAGGTTCGTCTTATACTATTTCATATACTGCATCATCTACAGCGGGATGCGATTCTACAAGACCACAACAAATAAAAGTATTGCGGCCACCAGTGGTAGATTCATTTAAAACAGTTGGTAATCTTTGCAGAATAAATGATATTACTTTTCATAATAAAACTACCAATGGCGATGGTGCCATAGTGAAATGGATATACGATTGGGGCGATGGCACGCCTAACACTATAAGGACAACAGGTGCAGATGTAACACATCAATACGCTACAACGGGTATTAAAACAGCTACATTGACTTTAGAAACTGGTTATGGTTGTAGAAATATTCCTTTCCCTGTAAGGTTTACGGTAAACCCATTACCAGTACCGAGGTATAGATTTACAGATACTACTTGTTTGCCATTAGCTAATATTGTATTTACCAATACTACTCAAACGCCATTATCTGACTATACATTTAATTGGAGTTTCGAGTTGCCTTCTACAACTGCCGCTAATACTAGCACTCAGGCAAATCCAAATCATACATACACTACACAAGGGCCTTTTAATACCCATTTAATTGCTAACATTATTGCAACGGGTTGTAAAGATTCTACTTTAATCATTCCAATTGGGTCTAACACCATTCATCCTGCACCAGTGTTACGATTTGATGCAATACCAGATGTGTGTTTAAACAATGGCATTGTATCGTTTTTATTATTAGCGGACCAAACAAATGGTACTATATTGGGCGGTCCTGGAATATTCTCTGGCCCAGGTATTATTTCTGCAGATGGAGATTTTAATCCATTAATTGCAGGAGTGGGTTCGCATACCATTACCTATAAATGGACATCTACATTTGGTTGTCCTGCTTCTATTACGCAAACAGTAAAAGTTTTGGCAGCACCAGTGGTAGATACGTTTAAAATAATTGGCAATAAGTGTGAAAGAAATAAAATTGTTTTTCATAATACTACAACGCAAGGTGCTGGTAGTATTTCATCTTGGGTGTATGTTTGGGGAGATGGAATGACAGATACATTGCACAACGGAAATGATACAACTCATACCTACCAGATACCACAAACTTATACCGCTACATTACAATTAATAACAAACAATGGATGTAAAAGCGCACTTCCTAATAAACAAGTAACCGTTATAGTAAATGCATTGCCTAAACCAAGGTTTTACTTTACTCCAATAGCTTGTTTGCCGCAGGCAAAAATAGATTTTACAAATACTACGCCTGCACAAACTACTGGTAGCTTAGCATACAATTGGGTATTTGATAACGTGCCGCCTACTATAAAAACAACAGTAAATGCAGACTTTGCTTATACGACTTTAGGCGCTCATCCTGTAAAATTAATTGCTACCAATACTACTACTTTTTGTAAGGATTCACTTACATTAGATATTAGAAACAGCTTGCATCCTGCACCTACAGCCGATTTTAGCTTTAACAAAACTAGTGCCTGTATTGGTGAAAATGTAAAAGTTATTGATGGGCCTAGTAATCCTGCCGATGGAACAATGACCGATTGGACCTGGAATTATGGAGATAATCCTACGCTGTTTAGTGGCCAAATGCAAGCACCACATACTTATGCTACTGCTGGTACTTATCTAGTAAAACTTACAGTAAAGAATAATTTTGGTTGCGAAGATGATGATTCAAAATCTTTTACAGTTCATCCTTTGCCTATTGCATACGCTGGAAGAGATAGTGTAATTTTAGAAGGCGGAAATATTAAACTTACACCAACCGTATCTGGCAATGATCTTACTTATTTATGGACTGGTACACCTGCACCAATAAATTTGAGCGATATACATGCATTAAACCCAATTGCATCTCCAATAAATGATATTACTTACACATTGTTTGTAACTGGCAGAGGTGGATGCCCAGCCCCAGCAGTTAAAGTGTTTATCAAAGTATTGAAATACCCAGTAATACCAAATACATTTACACCAAACAATGATGGCGTGCATGATACATGGGTAATAAAATATTTAGAAAGTTATCCTGATGCTAGAGTGCAAGTATTTACTAGAGCAGGTCAATTGGTATTTGAATCTATAAGATATACTACACCATGGAATGGCACTGTTAATGGAAAATCTTTACCATTTGACACGTATTATTACATACTAGAGCCTGGTACTGGTAGAGCACCAATAACTGGTTATGTAACGATTGTGAAGTAGAAATAGATTGAAGGTTCAAAGTTGGAGGTTTAAGGTTGTTGAAGTAGATGAAGGGTTAGTGGTCTGTTGTCCGTCGTCTGATAAAGGCGCTAAAAAGAAAGTGAATGAAAAAAATAATATTGATTGTGGGGTTTATAGTAGCTGTGGTATTTGCAAATGCACAAGCAAAGTCTGCATATACACAGTACATATTAAATAACTATATTTTAAACCCTGCACTAGCTGGTATAGAAAATTATACCGATATAAAAGTAAGTAGTCGTAACCAATGGACGGGCATAAATGGTGCGCCTGTTACCACATATTTAAGTGTGAATGCTCCCATTGGCAAAACAGATTACAACACTAGTGCAACTTCTAACGCTGTACCAGGCGAAAATCCTCGTGGTCCAGAGTATTGGAAAGAATACACTGCACCTGATGCACACCATGGTGTGGGATTTATTGCTATGAGCGATAGAGCAGGTTATATAAATCGTTGGAGTATTTCGGCAAGTTATGCTTACCATAAACCACTTGGCAAAAAAACAACTTTAGCCGCCGGTTTTAATGCTGGTGTGTCAGGTATAAATTTAGATCGTACAAAAGCAACTTTTGCAGACGATGGTGTAACCGATTTAGCACTAGGTTTAGCTGCTGGAGATACAAGAAAAGTAAAACCTGAAGTAGGAGCGGGTCTTTGGTTATACTCTGCAAAATACTTTGTTGGTCTATCTGTTTTAAATATTATTCCTGGTAAAGCTAAGTTTACTTCTGCCGATAAATTTGGAACCTATTTTACACCAAATTATTTTGCATCCGCAGGTTATCGTTTTTCTATGGGAGATGATTTTACACTTATACCATCTCTATCAGTACAATATTGGGAGCCACAGTTATTAGGCGCTCATGTAAATGCAAAATTACAATACATGGATAAAGCTTGGGTAGGTGCTAGTTACCGGTATTCCGATTTTCTTGCGGGCTATTCTGCCATGGCAGGGTTTAATATTTCCAACCTCTTTAATATTGGTTATTCTTACGAAGTAGCCACCAATAGCCGTTTGCGCACATACACAGGAAATACACATGAGTTTATTTTGGGCTTTACTATTGGTAATAAATATAGTGATGCTTGCCCTAGAAATATGTTTTGATTTTCTGCAACAGGATAAAACAATGAGCTAATCATTATAATTCAATTGCAAGATTCCCTTGCTTTAAAAATGATATTTAATACTTGCCATTCCTACAGAGCCAATTAAAAGCCTATAGTAACTTCTTTGTTTTATGGGATCAAAAGTATATAAATCTTTTTCTTTATAATTATAATAATTCAAACTTGCTTCCGTAGCTAAAGATAATTTTTTATGAAAAAAATATTCTACACCTATCAAAGGTCCAACTCCCCATCTAGTAAGGGTTTTGGTTTGTGCATTTGCCTTAGAATAAGAGAAAGAAATGTCTAACCCATAATACAAATTCCAAGAATCACTTCTTCTATTTTTTTGAATACCTACTCGTAAGCTAGGGTAAATTCCATCAGCATCATCACTCCCAATATCAAAATTTAAACCAGCTCTTGTAGATACTTTTTCATTTAAATAGTATCCATAATTTATAAGATAAGATTGGTTGTTTCTTTTTAAAAAGGTAAGCGCATTTGCAATATCAATACCAATTTCATTACGCTTAAATTCAGAAGTTGTTTTTTGCGCCGTTAAGTTTGTAAAAATTAATAGCATCAAAACTGATGCTATTAATTTGAAAGTATTTTTTTTCAAAATATTATTTTAAAAGAATTAAAACCAGTTGTCCACATCGTTTCCAAAGTAAGGTCTAAATATATCTCTAAGCTGCCCCTTTAAAGGATTTGCATATACCTCAATATCATCGCTCGTGCCATCTTTGTAATAAATATATACTTTACGATCTCCATTTGCTGCGTCTTTAAATTTTAGGTCTCCTATTTTTAAACCTTCACGTTTTACTTCAGAGGTAAAAGTGCTGTTTATGTTTGTAGTATTAGGATTTAAAAATGCATAATATGCTTGAGCATTCCAATTTGTAATTATCGAAAGTTGTGCTTTGGTATAAGTCATATCTATAGATTTTAAATCTTGCTCTATATCCAAATTGTTATAGTCGTCGTTTAAAAAAGTTACTTTTCCTTCAGCTATAGAACCACAATCTCCACCTAACTCTATTTTATAACCAAATTGTAAGTTGGTTATTTTATTTACAGTTATTTTGTAATTATGTGGCTTTAAATAAACATTAAGCACTACATTTATTGGAGCAGGAAAACTACCACTGCTATAAAGCCCACTAAAATCTATGTTCGCAATTTCTTCTCCATTCTTTGTCAAGTTTGCTTTTGCAGTTACTGGAAGATATTTATTTAGTGCATTTATTTGATACTGCCCATCTGTATAAGTTGTAAACTTAAAAGACATATTGTTTGTAACTTGAGTAGGTTCAGATGGAAAATTTACTTCAATTGTACTCGAAGCAGTTTTTACAAATGTTTTCGTAACCCTGTTCCAATTGTAAATGCCTTTGTATGTATTGTAATTAAATCTATCTGTAAGTGTATCTAATTTAATAACACCTGCTGCCGCATCCAAAGCATTCGACATAGAATCGATCCAGTTTGTGTTTAGCGTATTGCCACCAGAAGCACCCAAGAATTTAATTAAGGTTTGTGTGAAAACACCGTTATCAACACCTCTAATACACTGTATTGTGTTATTAGCCGTTTGGGTAATAAAATCTTTATCTTCTTGTACAGTTGTTGGACCTACATCTTCGAGGCCACTCTTTGTACATGAGTAAAAGCTAATGGCAATTATAAAAGCCAAAAAAAGTGCTACAATTTTTTTCATATTTAGTTAATTTGGATGCAAATGTATAAGTAATATAGTTAAGTATGAGCTTTTTAAAAGTATTTTATTAAACTAACTAAGGTAAATGATTAATGCATGCTTAAAAACGTTTAGCAAATTATTTAATATTTTTTTTATTAATACCAGTATTTGATTAAATGATTAAAACATTAATTAGAGGAGATGTTTTTAGATAGTTGCGTATTAACTAAAAATACAATATTTAAACATACTAAAACTATCTTTTATAACGTTATTATTAAAATATCTATTTATTATGAAAAATTTATCCATCATTTCGGCGGTAGCTTTTTTTCTGTTGGTAATAATTGTATTAGTAACTTTTACTACTGGAAGCTTAATATTTTAATAAGAAATAGTCAATTTAGCTTGGATATGTTTTCGTTTTGATTAACGAAAATTATATTCATATTCCGCAGATAATTACTTTTCTATTTCTTCTTCTACAAGATAAATTACCTTATCCCTGATAGCGAGATAGTGAAATTTACCTGGCGAATCGAAGACAATTTCTCCTTGGCCCATAAATGAGTCATAAACATGCCCCTTACTCCCATTCACTATTACAAAATCTTTATTATCCAATCGTGCTGAATAAGCCAGCAATTTACTATCGGGGCTGAAAGCCAACGATAAGATATCATCATAGGCAGGGCCTTTTATTTCATTTAAAATTGCCATACGTTTAGAATCGTTTTCTGCAACATATGCAACCTGAAGATTATTGGGGCTAAAAATTGTTGATGATTGCATAATATCACTATAATGTTTACCTTCTTTTCCATCAACTACGAGCATAAATTCGTCATGTTTTTCTACTTCATATGCAAGATGCTTACCGTCAGGGCTAAAAACAAAACTGCCTTCTACAACTGTCTCAAAAGGCCCTTCTTTTTTTCCATCCACAATGGCAAACTGATTAAAACCACTATTGCCGGGCGAAGCGTCAATTCCATAAACCAATCGGCTACTGTTAAGGTTATAACAGAGTGTGTGTACCAGACCGTAAGTTCCAGCTTTTATTCCATTTACAACAACGAATTGGTTGTTATTACTGTCGGCAACATAAGCACAATGCCGACCAGAAGCATCACCAAACATCGTTGAAGCCGTTGATTCATACAGTTGGCTTTTGATTGTATCTAAAACTACCAACGACTTCCCTTTATCAAAAGCCGAATAGATAATATGTTTTCCGTCGGCACTGATCACAGGAAAACCCACTCTATCAAACAGATAATTTTCTTTCCCATCAAAAACAATTGTTGATTTATTTCCTTTATTGGAGATATAAGCAAATTTTTGACTATCTGCGCTAAAGCTGAAAGTATTTCCATCTATAAAATCATACGGCTCACTTTTTTTATTATTAAAAACAGTAAAATATTGCTGATGGCTGTTAATAACGTAAATGGGAACTTTTCCATTGGGAGCAAATAGCAAAGCAGTTACAGATGTATCTGCATTTAATACAACAAATTCCTTTTCATCAACCATGATAAACCATTTCGATCCTTCAAGTGCTGCATAAGCAATATGAGATCCGTCGTGGCTAAAAACCGGAACACAAACACTATCAAAGACCCTTCCATTAATTCCATCTACAGCAATGGACTGTTTTTTATTGCTTCTTGTACGACAAGCAACACTTCGCATATTATTACTGTATGTAAAACTGTTATTAATTACCTCTAGTGAGCCTATCCGAAAAATTATTTTTTCAGTTGCTTTTCTTTTTACAGCTTGAGCTTTCAAGTGTTCTTGAAATAAAATACAAAAGACCAAATTCATTAATAAAAGAAGAGTATATTTCAGTCTCGAAAATTTTAGGGTTTTAAAAAACATATTTTCTTTTTGCATAAACGTTGTTTACTATGTTTATAAAAATTGAGGCTGCTACATTTAATAGCAGCCTCAATAATATTCATCAAATTATCATTTTATCAATACTAATTTTTGATTAATAATAACATCGCCTGACCTAAGTTGAACAAAATAGACTCCAGTTGAAAGCTTATCTGTATTGATTTTTATTCGATAAGCAAAGCCTTTTTCTGTTTTGATAAAGTAAGCTTCTTTTACCTGTTTTCCTAAATTATCAAACAGCGTTATTTTGGAATCAGGTGATTGGCCAGCAATGAAAGAAATCTCTACATCGCCTGAAGTTGGGTTAGGAAACAATTTCAGTTGTTCTTTACTATCAACCAATATCTTCTTCTCTGCTTCAACTTCATCAACCTCAACTTTGGTCTCTACTACTTCAGATTTCTGATTATCGCTATTTCTACTTGTAATTAGGTTGCTGTTAGTCGTCCTATTTGTAAATGGCACTTGTATAACTGTGCAAGCTTGTCCTACATCACCCCCTGTTTTATTCTGATCACCATCATGTACCATAAATTGTAAACGATAACTATGACCTGGAGTCAATCCAAGATTGCTTACATTCCATATACATTCTGCACCATAGCCTTCATTTAGCAAACTTGCAAAACCTCCTGGCGGTACATCAGGCACACCAGTCCAATTGTTCTTTGCAGGATCGGAAGTTGGCGTTACAGTTATTTTCGGAAATGGCGATGTGGTATAATCAACTTTTCTCACTGCAGCTTTCCAGCTACCACAAACGCTATTTGGATTGATACCAATTCCCCCTTGTTGCCAATCACCAATTCTGCTGGTCGGGCCATTAACTGTCAGATCTGTTATAAAAAGTTGAGGGCGCAATGGTCTTCCTCCGCCTGTTGCCACATCATTACCCGATTGATCACCCGAATTTATAATTGTTCCTATATTCGAATTAGTGATAGTGATACAACCTGGTGTTCCCGAATAGGTAGCAACAGGATAATCTGTTATTGTAGTTCCTCCGCTGTTTTTTACTTCCACCCTATTTACTCCAAGTGTTAGTGCATGCTCGTCGTTATACCAAAGTTTTACAACACCATCATACAAACAATTAGAAGGATCTGGATCAAATTTGCGCAAAACTTCGCTTTCGCTAAAGATTACTGCAGACCTTGGTGGGTTGCTATTATCTGGATAGCCAAGTGAACAGTTGCAATCAGGAGGAGGCAAACAATTTACAGTTACATTAAATGTACATGTAGATGACTTACCACAGGCATCTGTTGCGGTAACTGTTACAGTTGTTGTTCCGCATGGGAATGCTGTCCCAGAAGGATGTGAATAAACTATCGTTGGTGTTCCTCCACAATTATCGATTGCCGTTGCATTGTCATAAATAACTGTATAATTTGTTGGACATATCACAGTTAAAACCAAATCATCCACCTTTATAGCTCTATTTACCGACTTGCCTGTTACAACCACTTTTGTAGTTCCAACAGGGGCTACTGAACTAGGTATGCTGAAGCTAGAACTTAATGGCCATGGATCAGAATAAGTTGTGGTAATGGTAAATGTTGAACTTGTTCCTAATGATACACCACTTGCATTTTGATAATCAAGATAAACAGTAGCAGTTCCAGATACAGCATTAGTAGCAGATTTACCAGATAAGCTATATGAT
Organism: Ferruginibacter sp.; assembly: GCA_043733065.1. Lineage (GTDB taxonomy): Bacteria > Bacteroidota > Bacteroidia > Chitinophagales > Chitinophagaceae > Ferruginibacter. The sequence continues at coordinate 699 of JAYTGY010000383.1, read as the reverse complement.
GCACCAGCAGTTGCTGGGCTTTCATTTCTTATAAAAAATGTTCCTGCAACATTACTATTATTCAACATCATGAAATTACCTGTTTGGGAATTTGTCGAAATTATAGCTGATCCAGATGGAGTCGATGTCCAATTTGAAAGATTGTTTGTGAAATTTCCATTTATTAAAATGTTACCCGTAGGACAAGAATTCTGGTTCACGGTAATATTTGCAGGACATGTTAAAACAGGTCCTGTTATATCTACTGTCCATGTAAACACTTGTTGACATGTAACTGTATTCAAACAACCATCCGTAGCAGTATATGTTCTTGTTTGAGAACGTACACAACCATTCTCAGATATTGGTCCGAGATCAGAAGTAATCGTTACTTCTCCACATACATCCGTTGCTGTAGCAGCACCTGCTGCAGGAACACCCTTTGGGTTACAGCCAAGGTTACTACCCGGAGGACAGAATGTAAATACTGGAGGCGTTATATCTACTGTCCATGTTACGGTACGGCTTGTTGTTGCTGTATTGTTACATCCATCTTTAGCGGTAAAGGTTCTTGTTTGCGAAAGTAAGCAACCATTGGTTACAACTGCTCCATCTACCGGAGTGATGGTTGGCGTACCACAATCATCAGTAGCAGTAGCGGTGCCAAGTGCATCTGTAATGCCTGTAGCTGTTGGGTTACAACCAAGTGCTATTGTTGTA
>JAYTGY010000382.1:0-6178 GCA_043733065.1 Ferruginibacter sp. | reverse complement strand
TGTTACAGCTCCATCTGCAAAAGTTGGTGTTCCAACACTACAGTTGTCTGTTGCAGTGGCTGTTCCTAAAGCTGCATTTATATCTGCTGCACTTGGGTTACATCCTAATGTTAATGTACTTCCTGTGGCGGTGATAACAGGAGCTTGCGTATCGCTTGTCCAAGTAAATAACTGTGTGCAAGTTGCAGTGTTTCCACAGGCATCAGTAGCGGTATACGTTCTTGTTTGAGAGCGAGAACAACCATTACTAATTATTTGGCCAAGCGCTGATGTAATAACAGGTACACCACAATTATCTGTAGCTGTTACAGTACCTGGTGCTGGTATACCTGTCGGGTTACAACCAAGTTCTGAGCCTTGAGGACAGGATGTGATTATAGGTGGCGTTACATCATTCACAGAAACTGTTAATTCACAATCTGAAAGTACCAACCCTGATGTTGATTGAATATGTAAGTGAACAGTATAACTAGTGTTACATACGCTTCCTGCAATTATATTTACAGAAGTACCATTGGTAGGCCCTGAAATGGTTGCATTATTGGTATTGTTTACAAGCGACCATGAATAAGTAAAATCCACTGGAATTGGTGATGGTCCATTATATGTATTTGTAGTGCTAGGACAAATAGGAGAAGGACCAGTTACAGAGCAATCTGGTGGAGCGGGCTCAGGAACGAATAATTGAACTGGAGCCGATTTAGAACATCCATTAACATCTGTAGCGGTTACCGTATAATTTTTCTGACCGGGGGTTGCTAATGTAAACGGAGATGTTACTGTTAAAATAGGGTCAGCAATAGAGTGGTTACTCAATGTACACCCTGACGCATCGGCACTCCAAGAATAGGTATAAGGAGCAATACCGCCAGTAACTGTTGTAGTAAATTGTGATGTACTTGCAACCGCAAGGTTAATATTATTAGGTGTTGCACTAGCCGATACCCCTAAATTAGTTACAACCACTATACTGCCAGGGCTTACCTCGCTTCCAAGGTAACAAGTATGAAAAAGCCCTTGCCTAGTTGCAATTAATTGTACATTAAATGTACCACCAGGAATAAAGTCTGTTCCAGAAGGAACAACTGATATTGATGTACCAGTTGAAGAACCACTAATTACAGCACCTGCAGTATTATTAAATAAAGACCAAGAATAGGTAACAGTATTACTATTTGGGTTTAGTATTGTAGATGTATAAGTTAAAGTACTATTTTGGGAGCAAACAGTTACTGGTCCCGAAATAGAACATTTTACTGGAACAACTACCGCAGCTGCTTGAAGTGACCTATCTTGATTACCTCCTGAGCCATCTAAACTTATTATTCTTGTATGATAAGGAGATCCGCTTATTCCCGTAGCTCCTTCTCCCAATCCCCAATAAGTTTCGGCTGCAATATGCCCGCCCCATGCTAACAATACAGTTGAATTTGTGGTGGTGAATGTTATTTTTAAACTTGTTTTTGTATGAGCAGCAGTAAGTGGATCTTGTGCAACATATGTTAATGAAGTTATAGTGCCATTATAAATTGTCATCAATTTAATAGAGGCAGTTTGTGCATTAAAACTTATGACTGGTTCCCCAGCTACTGAAGCTCCAGCAGAACTTGGAGCTGGTATAGGAAAAGTGCTTGGTGCCCCTAGCCCTGCTACTCCAATTGTGGGATCAATAACCTCTGCAGTATGCCCGAATCCAAGATGCGAACCTGGTGGATTATCAAGATTATTATAAGTAGTAATATAATCAATGGCATGCTTATTATTATCTTTCGTATCCCATTCAATTACTAATTCGTGAGATCCTACAGATAAACCATCCATAGTTATACGATAAGGAATTGACCAGCCTTCCGAATAATGGGCTTGTGTAGGGCCTGCATTTCCATTTACCCAATTACTTGGGCTAATTGGAGAGGTACTGGCACCATTTCTAATTTGATCAAGATTGGCCGAAGTAGGTCCGTCTGTAAAAGTGGTTGATGCACTTAGGCCAGAAGAAAGACCTGTAGCCACCAATATAAATGCTTGACCAAGGTCGTGTAGTTGAATTACATACTGATTATTGTAAATATCCCCCTGGCTATTTGCTAACGCAAATAAAGTTTCTGGTGGATGCAAAAGCGGCGTCTCCGTTATAACTAGTTTAACGTTTTCTCCAGGTTGCCATCCAGAGCCCGTTATAATAACCGTTTGCCCCGGTGCATAATCAGATGCATTTGTGTTTACAGTTGCTGATTGTGCAAAGGAATTTGTTGCAAAGGAAAAAGCAACAAATAATACAAAAATTTGCAAAAAGTGCAAAGCGAATTTTTTAAAAAAATTCGGCTGTTGAATTTTACAATCATAAACAGCATTGTTGATAATAGTTTGTTTCATAACCCAAGTTTTAAAAGCTAAAAAATATTGTTGAGAAACGTACAGCATTAACCAGAAAACATGCATTACATAATTGAATGCATATAAAACTGGATATAGCTGTAATGCTCTAATAAAATAGGAAAATGAATTTTAACTCGGAGGGTGTTTTACAATAGGTACGGAATATCAGAAGGGGAATACAAACTTAATTGAAATATATTAAATACACAAATATATTTATATATATTTTAACAATTAATTATAAAAATTTGATAAACATCTATTTAACAAAATTAAATATTTTATAAAATTATAGATTTGGCAACTATTCAATCCTAAATTTTACCTTTATACACGGGTGCGTTTAAAAATGTCGCACTGCTATAATAGAGGTGACACCTTTTTTAATACTGCTTTTATACTATAGGGTCTATAATAAAGGTGTCACCTCTTGCGACAATTTTAAATGCACCTTTATACACTGCTTATACACTTGTAATTATTTAATTTCGACTCTCTTATTGATGGAAAGATTTTGCTTGAGGTATAAACTGTTTTAGAACTGAAAGTTTATACTGATTCAAAATTGTAATTTGGCGAGGGGAATAGCAAATCAGATAAGTATAGAATAACAAATGTGTTACCAAAAACAGCTTTAATTTATAAGCTTAGTAAAGGAAATTATATAGTGCTTGGCAAACTTTCCCCCAAGCAAATTAAATAAACAATTTTAGCTATAAAAAGATCCTTATATTTTGTGGTCTTTTTATTTTTAGTAATCCTAACAAGCGAATTGCTATTTGTACTATTAATAGTCATCAAGAATTTATAACTATCGATAATAAATAAATGAGTAATTGTAAAGGGATTTGTTGATGAATTTATAAAAATAAATAGTGATTATATATTTTTTCGATATTCTATTTTGTATCTTCATTACTATATTTTGCACTCAAGCAAGAAAACTTATTTATGGCTAATTCTATTACAAAAAAAGCATTAAAAGAAATGTCTGTAATTCCTTATGAAAAAATTAGGAGTCATTTAAAAACTGGTGATATTTTTTTTAGTAGTGGTAGTTATGCTTTTTCTGGAGTTATACAAAAACTTACAAAAAGCACCTGGAGCCATGTAGCTGTAGTTTACAAAGATGAACAACTTGGCAGAGTGCTTGTTTTAGAAGCAGAGCCATATATTGGCATAAGATTAATACCATTGTCGAAATACTTACACGATTATAAAGGAACAAAACGACCATACAAAGGGCAAGTGGCCATTGCACAATTAAATATTGATTTGCCGAAAGAGAATTTAAATAATGGTATTTGTTTTGGCTTAGATGAATTAACTAGACCCTATGATAATTTTGAAATTGTACGAATTATGATTCGCATTTTATTTAGTATTAGCCGAAGAGAAAAAAATAGAAATTATATTTGCAGCGAATTGGTGAGAGATATTTTTGCAAAAGCAAATGTTGTTATTCATTACAAAGACACATACATTAGCCCTGATGAAATTTATAATGATCAAAGAGTTGCACTAAAATATAGGATTTTATAAATTTCCTAATACCCTCTCACATCCTTCCCTTCCATAAAATTTATAAATGCTTTGTTGCATACACGGTTGCCGCCAGGCGTTGGATAGTTCCCAGTAAAATACCAATCTCCCTTGTTGTTTGGACAAGCTTCGTGCAAGGTTTCTATGGTTTGAAAAATTACTTGTACAGGTATGGTTACATCTTCGGGTGTTATGAGTTGTGCAATTTTGTTAGATATTTCTCCAAGTGTAAATGGTTTGTAAACTAAACGCACCAAGTTTTCTGTATGCAATTTATTTTCTTGCTGAAGTGTTTTACATTTTGCTAAAATTTCTGTCAATAAATTTTCCTTTCCGGTTTCTTTTAGCAATGCTACAGCTGCTTTAAAAGCAATGAAATCGCCCATCTTGCTCATATCTATACCATAACAATCAGGGTAACGAATTTGCGGTGCAGATGATACTACAATTATTTTTTTAGGTTTTAATCTGTTCAACATTCTGATGATACTTTCTTTCAAAGTTGTGCCTCTTACAATACTATCATCAATCACCACTAAAGTATCTTCATCTTTTTTTACGGTTCCGTATGTAATATCATATACGTGTTGCACCATTTCATTGCGGCTACTATCTTCAGTTATAAACGTACGTAGCTTCACATCTTTTATAGCTATTTTTTCGATGCGTATTTTTCGGTTTATCATTTCCGATAATTTGGCATCATCAAAATCTTTATTCCAACTCAGTATTCTTTCTTTTTTTATTTCGTTTAAATAATCTTCTGCTCCTTTTATTAAACCATAAAAAGCCGTTTCGGCAGTGTTGGGTATAAAAGAAAAAATGGTATTTTTTAAATCGTAGTCTATCGTTTTTAAAATTATAGGACTAAGGTTATAACCAAGAGCAATTCTTTCCCTATAAATTTTTTCATCGCTACCCCTACTAAAATAAATACGCTCAAAACTGCAAGCTTTTCTTTCTTGTGCGGGTACAATTTCTTCTATGCTGTAGCTGCCGTCTGCCTTTGCAATCAATGCCATACCTGGCATTAATTCTTTCACTTCGTTTTCTTCTAAATTAAATGCGGTACGAATTGCGGCACGCTCACTAGCGGCTACAATTATTTCATCGTTTACATAATAGTACGATGGGCGAATACCATGCGCATCTCTCACCGCAAACGCATCACCATTGCCTGTTATACCTGCTACATGAAAACCACCATCAAAAAGCGGAACAGCTTTTCTTAGCATATCAACAATATCTGGATTCCCAGGATTTGCTTCATCGGCCTTTACAAGAAAATGATACAACACTTCCATCATTGCTGCAAGGTCACTTTGCTTTTCAAAATCGCCAGGTGTTCTATTTATTAATGCAAAAAGTTCTTCAGTATTTACCAAATTAAAATTGCCCGCAAGTGTAAGATTGCGACTTGGTATAGTATGCTTTTTTATAAATGGATGACAAAATTGCACATCGTTTTTTCCTTGTGTGCCGTATCTTAAATGCCCAAGCAACACTTCTCCCAAAACAGGAATATGTCCTTTCATCAAACCAGGATGATTTTTTATATCTGGTTGGTATTTTTCTATTTCATCTATTTCTTTTCCTATTTGTTGAAATAAATCTGCAATGGGTTGTTGCGCACAACTACGAATACGATATAAGAATGGATAACCAGGTTCTGTATTCAATTTTACCGCCGCAATGCCAGCACCATCTTGCCCACGGTTGTGTTGCTTTTCCATAAGCAAGTACAACTTATTAAGGCCATACAAAACTGATTTGTGTTGCTGTTGATAATAACTAAAAGGTTTCCTCAGTCGAATGAAAGCTAGGCCGCATTCGTGTTTTATTGCATCGCTCATTACAGAAATCTGTTGTGCTGTGAAGTAAGTTGCAAAATTAGCTTAAATAAATGGAAAGAAAAAAGCCTCCTGGATTGGGAGGACTTTCATAGAATTGTCTTTTAAGGTATTTCGATTGATATTGGAACGCTTTTCGGTTTGGATACTGGATACTAAAGCATTTTCGTTTTTCTTGGATGATGTAAAATTGCACATTCTTTTTTTTGTAAGATGTAGTCTATGGTATTATTGTGAAGTAGAATTATTTCGTTGCATTTCGAAATTTTACTACTGGATTGGGTTTTACATCTTATTTTTTCAATAAATACAATGATGCCCATAAAAAAGCCCCGCATAATTTTGCAGGGCCATTATTTATTCTTTTAAAAATTTTATAATCCACTAAAGGTTAAACCAATTTGTAC
>JAYTGY010000381.1:0-3806 GCA_043733065.1 Ferruginibacter sp. | reverse complement strand
ATAAGCATAAAAACTGGGCAAGAAGATGTACTTTTTTTAAACAGGCGTGGTGCGGGGCTTACAAGGGTTATGATATTTTTAATGATAAAATCATTGGCGAAAAAAGCTGGCATTACAAAAGTAATTTCGCCACATACATTTAGGCACTCGTTTGCTACACACTTAGTAGAAGGTGGTGCAGACCTGCGTGCTGTACAAGAAATGCTTGGGCATGAAAGCATTACCACCACTGAAATATATACGCATTTAGATAGGGAGTTTTTGAGAACTACACTAAGTATGTTTCATCCAGCATTTAAATAAAATGCATCATCTATTGCATAATCTATTGCATAATAAAAGATCAATAAAGGTATGCCGATGAAGTGACCTCACCCTTACCCTCTCCACTTCGTGTAGAGGGAGAACTAGAAGATGAGGTATTAGATTAAGTATTTATTTGAAAAAATATAATTTAATCTATCGCACAATAAAAGATAAATAATGGTATGTCGATGAAGTGAGTGACATCCCTACACGGGTGTAGGGAATGATGACCATAGCTGCTTCTTTGCTTGGACAAAAAATAACTAAAGTTCAATAATACACATTTCCTAAAAAATATTGTAAACTAAAGTCCCTCTCGCTTGTCCCGATTTTTTTCGGGAGAGAGATTTAGGGAGGCCCCTTACAAACTAATATTCACTCCTCCATTCCCCCTGCTCACACTGCTCCCCAATAAGCCACCAAAGCCAAGTCTTATACCTGTAGAAATATTATTGTTTCTATCATAGCCAACAACAGCATCTATTCTAATGGTTTTAAAAATATTTTCTAACCCTGCAAATATTTCTACATAGTTATTATCCTTATTTACAAAAAAAGCATTGCTACCTACAACCATGTTCCAGTTTAGTTTTCTAAACAATGGTATTTTGTTGGTGAGCAATCCATTTAAGTGATGTTCTACATGACCAACCACATAAAACCTTTCTGTGGTGCTGTTTGCATAGTATGGTGCCAATTGAAAACTATTTACATACTCACTTGCAGATACAATTTGGTTGCCATTAAAATGCTGAAAATCTTGTATAAAAACTTGCTTGTTGTTTAAAAAACCACCAACGGCAAATTTGTATTTTAAAGCACCTGCTATTTTTAAATTTACATCATCAAATACAGTAACCTTCCATTTATCAAAATCAACATCGCTGCCCAAAATATTGTTTAACCCCTTGGTGTAGTTAAATGTAAATGTTGGATATTTTGAACCAACAGACATTTTAAAATTAGGAAACTGAATGTAACGCTGTCCAGGCTTATAACTCAGCGAAAAGCTAACGATTGCCGCTTGATGTGGATCAAACTGTTGGGTTAGCTTTTCGTATGGATAATTTGGGGTAATATTTTTTCCATTATCTTTTTTAAATGTGTAGTCGCTTGTGTTTTCTAATGGTATTCTATCTTCGTACAAAATATTTGCAGTTAATTGTAAGCCGTTTTCAAATCTCCTTCGATAAGCCACATTTGCAAAATAATTTTCGTAAGTCTTCATATAATTTTTACCATAAAATAATGTGCTTATCGAATTACCTAAAACAGAAAACGGCGTTTCTTTATTAAACTCACTTACTCTTTTACCTCCGCTAAATGCAATAGAAAATCTTTTTAGTTTTGTAGTACTGCTATCTTGTTCACGAGTATTTAAAATAATAGTAGCTGATGGATTAAGGTGTGTGTTACCAAAGCCATATCGTATCACAGGCTGAAATATAAGCCCTGTGCGGCTATTACGTTTAAACTTCGAGATACTTGCTTTTAAATTTACCACCACGCCTTCCGCAGCATTGTATTCTACATTTGGCGATAATAAATCCAGCAAGGGTTCTACACGCCAAGAATAGCTATGTGTTTTTGTATTGTGAAAACGAAAAATACCTCTTGTTACAATATCCAAAGGTTTTATTTTACGTTGACTTTTATTTACAGAATCTAGATACTTTTTACTCAACAAAGAATCTTTGTTAGATTTAAATGTGCTGTCTTTCTTTTTATAATCTTGCTCTTCCTCTTTTTCCAATGGTACAGCTCTTGTGCTATCCCAATAAGAAATTGATTTTTTATTTACATCTTTATCATACTTAATAATAACATTGTCAAAATATTTTTTTTCAAAATTTGGCTTCACATCATAATCAGAATAAACGGTTAAAAAATTGCCTGCCATTTTTACTCCAAACTGATTAAAATCAAAATGTATTAATTGGTTTTTCACTCGGCGTATACTAGCATCTACGGGTATGTGAAGCTGGGTAATTTTTAGTGTATCTACTAATTCCAACTGTGCTGTTTTGGTTAAAATTAAATCGAAACTTTGTATGCTCCACTCATCATCTACAATATTAATTATGCCCGAAAACAAAGGCTCATACTTACGTTTAGGCGTTACACGTATACTACTAATCGTACGACCATCTTCAAAAATTGTTCCCAAAAATTTGAATTTGTAAAAGCCAATAGCACCATCTGCAATGGGCGAAATAAAACCACGTGGATTAAATTTTTCGGTAAATACTTTTACATTATTATTATACAAACTTATAAATGCCGGAAAATTAAACCCAAAACCATCGCTACCACTTACACGGCTACTGATGACTTCCATTTTAAATTTATCGGGCTGTGCAATGCTTACTTTAGAAACCGATTCTGATAAATAAATTATGCCTTTGCCTGTAGAATCAACCCCCATTTCTTTTTTATCGTTGCTTTCTATTTTTTTACCAAATACTTTTTTAGGAAGCGATTTTAATTTTATTAAATCTTTGCCATAAATATTGCACGTAAATTGATTGACTTGCTTGGCATAATAATTTCTTTTCTTTATGGCATTTCGTATCACTTCGTAGGCAGGGTCTTCACCACCACTTTTTATTACAACCGCATCCATACTTAGCTTTTGGTCGGTAAGTATGAACGTAAGCTCAGTATCATCATTACCTACAGTAATTTTTTTCTCCGAAGTAGTAAACCCTAAATGTTGGCATACGATGGTATAAGATCCTGCAGAAACATTAATAGAATATTTTGCCTTATCGTTTGCGCTTGCGCCTTTGGTTGTTCCTTTTATTGTTATAGATGCATAGGGCAATAAATCGCCTTGCGAATTAAAAACTGTGCCATATATTTTTTGTGCCGAAGATGTTTGAGTGATAATAAGAATGAGGCAAAATAAAAATATTCGCATAAAGATGTTTTAGTTTATACGAATTTAACAAAGTATATGTTACAAAATTTGTAAAATACTTTTCAATAAAAAGTTGGGTTACATATTTAATAAAAAATAAAAGAACTTAACCAACTTTATTTTTTTCTATTTCTCTTTCAAACCATGCTAAATAATTTTTTAATTCTGCCATTAAGTAATAAGGCAGGTTTAATAAAAAATATGTTTTATTGCTTATGGTTTTACAAGTAGTTACTTCTAACTTTCCACCATAAACCCTTATCGCCATATTGTGGCTTGCAGTATCCATAAATATGTGCAGCGATTTTAATTTACCAGTAGCACCAGCTTTTACTTCTATGGGTATTATTTTATCACCATCTATATATAAATAATCTATTTCTGCTGATGATTCATTTTTTTCTCTTACCCAAAAATTTGGCTTATACAAAATACTTGTTTGATAAGCTATCATTTCTTGCCCTACAATCTGCTCTATAATGCTGCCTTTATATACTTTTTCTAAATCTGTAGCTAGCATTATTTCTTTTTGTATGCCTTTAAAATAATTTACCAGCCCAATATCTAACAAATGCAGGCG